>NZ_BAAAXZ010000011.1:0-36311 GCF_039535865.1 Streptomyces thioluteus | reverse complement strand
CGGGTGCTTCTCATCGCGTGTGTCGAGTCCGTGCTGCGGGGGGTGCAACGTGACCTGTGAATCACTGTGGCCGACCGGCGCGGTTTCCACAGTCTACCCCCGCGATGGTGGCACAGAGGTGCTCCTGGGGTTGCGCTCACCCTTTCGTCGCCGGGGGGAGGCGGCCGTCGTCGTGTCGGGGACGGGATCCCTGAGTGGGGCGACGTGTAGCCGTGTGGCCTTCGTGGTCCTTCCGGGCGGTGGCGCCGGGGGCATTCCGGGCGGGTGCCCAGGCGGTGGCCCGTGAATGCTGTTCGAAAAAGGGGAGTGGCCAGCCCGCGGTCAGACCGTAAGGCTTAATCTTGCAAACATATTTTCGCTTTCCTGTCAACCTTACCATGTAAGAGGTTACTTTGGCCTATGATATGGGTGCTTTATTTACAAGAATTGCTCGGCGGGAGGAATTGGTGTGTTTGGTATGGGGGAGGGCCTTCCCGGGGTTGCCTTGTCGCTATTTATACGCACTTTACCTTGCTCGCTCCGTCTTGGTGTGGTAATTGTCTTATGAGTTGTTGGCAGTGAAGGTCTTCCTCGGCCGCACGGTTTTTTGCGGTGCACGGGCTGGCTTTCCTACTAATGGTCCCTGTGGTATGTAGCCTTGTTGTCTCATTTCGCTAGCCCGTTGCGCGCAAACGACGCGAGTCTGGCTGTATCTTTCCTCATTGGCGCCGGCCTACTTTCAAAAAAAAAAAAAAAAAAGCTTGCTCTCGCTGTCCTTCTAGCTCTTTCATCTCCTCGCTTTCCCGCCCCACGCCATAGCACAGGTGGTGCCTTGTGTGCCTTTAGCCGCGCGACTTCGTCTCACTCCTTGCTTGCCACTCGTCTCTAGTGGTGATTTCTTTTGCTCCTCCCTGTTGGGGATGCGAGACGCTGTTATGCCTCGTCGTGGAATTTTGTGCTTGTGCCGCGTCCCTTAAAATTAGTATCACGTTGGGTTTGCTATATGGGGGGCGGTCTTGGGGGGAGGCATGTGGGTCCACCTTCTTCTTCTTTTGTATATTCACAATCCTGTTTTTTTTCCTTTCCCTTCTCCTAAGTCCTTATCCATCACTTTCTCTTCTTTTCCCGTCTCTCCCATACGCCTGCCGCGTCTGGTGGAGTCGGCATCGATGCTCTCCCGCTCGACGAAATGGCGCGGTACAAGCGGCCGCGCCAGTTCCGCTTCGTCGCCGAACTCCCCAAGAACTCCTACGGAAAGGTGCTCAAGACCGAACTCCGGGGACTGATCGGCCGGTTCCCGGACGACAGCATCCACCACTGAACAGAAAAGGGACGATCCGAAATGAGCCGCATCATCGATCTGACATCCCCCCTCGACCCCCGGGACCTCGACCTCATCCCCGAGAACCAGCCCGACCTGGCGCTCGTGGTGGCACCGAGGATGGACTACTTCACGCACGAGGACTGGGGTCTGGATTTCATGGTCGCCTCCTTCGGGTGCGACCCCGAGGACGTACCCGGCCGAGCGGGGCCGGCCGGGGAGGTCATGCACGAGATCAGCACGCACTGCGGGACGCACGTGGACGCTCCGCTGCACAGCGGGGCGACCTGCGAGGGGCGCCCCTCGCGCACCCTCAGCGACATCGGGCTGGACGAGCTGTACCGGCCGGGGATGGTGCTGGACGTCCGGGAGTGGGCCAGGCCGGGGGAGGCGATCCCGGTGGAGGCCCTCAAGCAGGCCATCGCCGCGACGGGGCGGGACGTCGAGCCGGGGGACGCCGTGCTCATCCGCACCGGGCAGGAGCGGTACACGCTGCGCGACCCCGAGTACTTCGCGTATCCCGGGATGTCCGGGGCCGGTACGCGGTACCTGACCGGGCTCGGGGCGACGGTCCTGGGGACGGACGCGATCGGGTGGGACCGGCCGATTCCCGCGATGCGGAAGGCGTTCCACGAGACGGGGGACTCCCGTCACATCTGGGACGGGCACTATGCGATCCGTGACAAGGAGGCGCTGATCGTGCAGCAGCTGGTGAATCTGGGGGAGTTGCCGCTGACGGGGTTCATGGTCGGCTTCTTTCCGCTGAAGCTGACGGGGACGAGTGCGGCGCCGGCGCGGGCGGTGGCGTTCGTGGAGTAGGCCCCGGTCCCACCCCAACCCTCTTCCGCAGGGGCTCCGCCCCTGCGCGACCCCGCGGCGCGCGTGCCGCGGGGCCGCGCTCCGCGCGGGCAGGCGGGGCTCCGCCCCTGCACCCCACCGGGGGCTCCGCCCCCTGGGCCCCGTCCGGGGCTGCCCCGATCCAGCCCGTCCGGCGTTTGAGGACAACCGCGCGTCAGCGCGTCAGCGCGGTTGCGGGGGTCCGGGGCGGAGCGCCGTAACGGAGTCAGGGGTGCAGGGGGCGGAGCCCCCGCGGGGGCGTGGGGCCCTGCACCCGCTCGCCGCGCGGTCCCGGGGTGAGGGGCGGAGCCCCGGGGGAAACGGTGAAAGGGTGGGTCCGGGGCGGAATCCCTACTGGGCCCGCGCCCCCACCGTCGCGCGTTCCTCCTGCGGCGCGGGGGCTCCAGCCCCCACAGCCGCCCGCTTCGAGGCGACCCGCGCCCCCAGCGCGAACAGCGCCAGCCCGCCCACCAGCCAGCAACCCAGCACGATCAGCGCCCGCCCGCACCCGGCCCCGTCGAAGAACGCCGTCGACCGCAGCAGCGTCCCCCCGGCCCCGGGCGGCAGGAACTGGCCGAAGGTGCCCCAGCCGGACGGCAGCCACTCCGGGCCGGAGGCCAGGCCCGACAGCGGGTTGCCGAGGAAGATCATCATGGCGGCGCCGAGGCCCAGGCCCCGGCCCCCCAGCACCGCGTGCAGGCCCATGATCGTCACGGACGTCGCCGCCGTGCTGAACGCGACGGCCAGCGAGATCAGCAGGTAGTTGCCGTCGGTGATGCCGAAGCCGTACTGGAGGAGGGCCGTGAGGGAGAAGCCGCCCAGCAGTGCGAACCCCAGTGCCGTGACGGCCCGTTGGGCCGGGGAGCGCAGGAGCAGGACGATGGCCGCGGCGGCCAGGTAGCCGCCGAGGACCAGCGGCAGGGCCCCGGCCGAGAGCCCGACCGCGTTGGGGTCGTCGGACGTCGGCGGGTACAGGTCGTGGACGGGGGCGCCGACCCCCGCCGCGGCCGGGTCCAGCGTGAGGGCCAGCGCGCGCAGGGTCGCGGCGACCGACGGCCCGGCCGTGGTCGCGATCAGCACCTCCGGCTTGGCGCCGGGCTTCGCGCCGAGGACGACGGCCCCGTACGCGTCGCGGTCGTCGATCCGCTCGCGCGCGGCGTCCGCGTCCGCCACCTTCTCGATGCGGAAGGCGCCCGGTTTCGCCTCCGCGAGCTTGTCGGCGATCCGGTCGGCGGCCGGACCGGGTCCGGCGACGGCGATCGGCACCTTGTGCGGGCCGGAGTTGATCGCGGGCAGGGCGAACGCCGTGAGCATGGCCACGAGGAGGAGCGTGAGGCCGACGACGAGGACGGGGACCTTGCGCCAGCCCGCCGCGGCGGGGGAGGCGGGTTCGGGAGGAGATGCCGGAGGAGGTGTCGGGGGCATGGTGGACGTCTCTCTGTGTGGGGTGGTCACGGGTCGACGCGCACGCTCCGCATCGCCCGGCGCACGGCGTCGGCCACGGGCGTGTCCCCGCCGCCGCGCACCCAGTGCTCGAAGGTGACGCGGCAGGTGGTGAACGCGAGCGTGGCCGCGAGGCGCGGGTAGAGGTCCCGCTCGGCGTCGGTGCCGGTGCGCCGGGCGATCTCGGTGGCCAGGATGGCGGCCATCGCCGCCTCGAAGCGCACCTGCTCGGCGGCGAGTTGGGAGTGCGCGAGGGCCAGCCGGGCGCGCAGGATCGTGGTCGGCTCGAAGGAGGGCTCGTCCAGCTCGGCGACGAAGGCGTGGGTGAGCGCGTCCCACAGGGGTTCCCCGGCCGGACGCGCGGCGAGCACCTCCCGGATCCGTTCGGCCCGGTCGGCGCCGGAGGCCATGACGGCCTCCTCCTTGCTGGAGAAGTAGTTGTTGAACGTGCGGGGGGAGACCCCGGCCTCGGCCGCGATGTCCTCGACCCGCACGGCGGCCCAGCCGCGCTCGGCGGCCAGCCGCAGGGCGGCCAGGCTCAGTGCCGTCCGGGTGGCCCGCTTCTTGCGCTCCCTCAGTCCGGGCCCGGCCGGCTCCTTCCGCGCTGCTGTGCTCATGCGGCGCACAGTACAGAAAGTGCGCATCGCGCAAAATTGCGGACCACGCAGAAAGAGCCAACTCCCGGAGCGGCGGCCGCCGGTGACACCGCTGGCCGCGGGCCCGCCCTCCGGGTCCGGCCGCGCCGCAAGGCCCCGGCCGTTTGGCCGGAACTCAATGCTCGGTCCACGGTGGCGCGTTGACGGAGTTACGCTACGGATTGTAGCGTTACTGATCGGTAGGGTTGTGATCCGTGGGGGAGGCGAGGTGTACGGAGGCGTACGTTCCGTCGGTTCCGCGCCGTCGTCCGTGGATTTCACGGCATTTCCCCGCAGTTGAGTTCACGACCCCGCCGGACGGACGGGGTGCAACGAACTCACTGGGGCGTGCATGCGTATTCCCAATTCTCTCTACATGGTCCCCGACCCGGGCGACCGGGCCGCCGCGGAAATACCTCCCGGGGGTGGTGCTGCGGAGTCCGGCGACATCGATCACGTACTCGCGCAGATGCGGCCGCTGATCGAATCCGCGGTGAACAACACGCAAATTCGCGCCCTGGAGGAATCGGCGCTCGCGGTCATCGACGACCGGTCGGTCGCGGTCCGCGCGTTCAACAGCCTGGTGGGCGAGGCGAAGTTATCGGTGACGCTGCTCGTCCCCCCGACCCGGGACGCCCCGCGCCTGGTGGCCGCCGCGCTGGGCGTGCTGGCCGCCCGGGGCCCGCGGGACGCCCGGGTGCAGATCCTCGCCCCGCCCGAGATGGCCGGCGACGAGCGGCTGGCCGAACTCGCCACCCTGCTCGACGGGGTGGAGATACGCCTGGCCGCGGGCGTGCGGCACGCCGCCGCGGTCGTCGACCAGCGGGTCGCGCTGATCCGCCCGGGCGAGGCCACCGTCTTCGGCGCCGAGGCCTCCGTCGTCCGCGCCCCCGCCGTGGTCCGGGCGCTCTACGACATCATGATGACGGCCTGGTACCGGGCCGCCCCGCTGGCGGGCTACCAGCGGCTCCAGGAATGCCTGCGCCGCGATTCCGGGGTGCGCATCCTCCGCATGCTCGGTGAGGGCTACACCGACGAAGTCGCCGCCCGTGAACTCGACATCTCCGTCCGCACCTATCGCCGACGCGTCGCGGACATCATGCGGCTGCTCGGCGCCCGTTCGCGGTTCCAGGCCGGTGTGAACGCCTCCAACGCGGGCTTGTTGCGCGCATAAGCATTTCTTGTGTCGGCCGCGTCACATCGCGGCAGGAACCTGCCACGGCCGCCCGGGAGTTCAGGACAACCCGGCGCCGGCCCGGCAGTTTCCGGACCGGGACATTGAACATTCCGCGGGCCGTATCCCAGAGTCGGAGTCCGAAAGCCGCGCAGCCCACTCCGCCGCGCGAACACCCCCCGGACTTAAGGAAGTCACGTACCCATGGGCGAAAACGACCCGGTGCGTCCCGCTCCGATCGCGATCGTGGGAATCGGCTGCCGGGTTCCCGGCGCCGACGGCCCGGACGCCTTCTGGCGCCTGCTGACGGACGAGGTCTGCACGGTGGAGGACGTACCGGCCACCCGCTTCGGCCGGCCGTACGAGGTGCCGGGCGCCCGCGTCCGCTCCGGCCTGCTGGAGGACGTGGACCGGTTCGACGCCGGGTACTTCGGGATCTCCCCGCGCGAGGCGGCGGGCATGGACCCGCAGCAGCGGCTGTTCATGGAGGCCGCCTGGGAGGCGCTGGAGGACGGCGGGCAGGACACCGGAAGGCTGGCCGGCACCCGCACCGGGGTCTACGTCGGCACGACCAACGTCCACTACTGGGAGCTCCAGCAGTCCGTCGGGTACCCCGACATCCACGCCTCGCTCGGCGCCGGTTCCCGCTCCACCACCACCGGACGCGTCTCCTTCGCCCTGGACGTGACGGGCCCCGGCCTCTCCGTCGACACCGCCTGCTCCTCGTCGCTGACCGCCATCGCCCTGGCCTGCCAGAGCCTGCGCGCGGGCGAGTCGACCACGGCCATCGCGGGCGGCTCCCAGCTGCTGCTGACCAACACCGAGAACCACGGCTTCGTCGACGCCGCCGTCTTCGGCGAGAACTGCCGCTTCGGCTCCGCCGACGCCAACGGCTTCGTTTTCAGCGAGGGCGTCGGCGCCGTCGTCCTCAAGCCGCTGGACCGCGCGCTCGCCGACGGCGACCCGGTCCGGGCCGTCATCCGCGGCTGGGGCATGAACAACGACGGCGCGGGCAGCGACACCATGATCAACCCGGCGGTGAGCGGCCAGCGGGAGATGCTCCGCCTGGCCTACGCGGACGCCGGGATCCCGGTCACCGACGTCGACTACATCGAGGCGCACGGCACCGGCACCCGCGCCGGCGACCCGGTCGAACTCGGCGCCATCGCCGCCGAGATGGCCGCCCCCCGCGAGAAGCCGCTGCTGGTCGGCTCCGTGAAGAGCAACATCGGCCACACCGGCTCCGCCGCCGGCGTGCTCGGCCTGATCAAGACCGTGCTGTCCCTCCAGCACCGCACCGTCCCCCGCAGCCTGCACGTCACCGAGCGCACCCCCGCCGTCGACTGGGACGGCGCCGGTCTCGACGTCCCGCACGCCGCCGCCGTGCCGCTCGCGGCCGAGGGCCGGCCGCTGACCGCCGGCGTGAGCGCGTTCGGCGTCTCGGGCACCAACGTCCACATCGTGGTGACCGAGGCCGACTCCGTCATCGCCCCCGTCCGGGCCGCCGAGGTCGCCGAGCGCGGCGCCGACCACCTCCTGCCCGTCTCCGCGGCCTCCCCCGAGGCCCTGCGGCAGCGCGTCCTCGACCTGGCCGAGCACCTGGAGGGCGCCGGGAAGGACACGGACCCGGCCGACCTCTGCCACACCGCCGCCGTCCGCCGCGCCCACCACGACGTCCGGATCTCCGTCGTCGGCGACAGCCACGACACGCTCGCCGAGCGGCTGCGCGAGGCCGCCGAGGAGGCGGACGGCGCCGGCTGGGCGGGCCGGCCGCGCGTCGCCTTCGTCTTCTCCGGCCACGGCTCCCAGTGGATCGGCATGGCCCGCGAACTCATGGACGTCTCCCCGGCGTTCAGTGCCTCGCTGATGCGCTGCGACGAGGCCGTCCGCGCCGAGACCGGCTGGTCCGTCATCGACCGCCTGACCGACGGCACCGACCTCGTCGACGAGACCGTCGCCATCGTGCACCCCGTCCTGTGGGCCGTGCAGGTCTCCCTCGCCGAGACCTGGCGGGCGTGGGGCGTCGAGCCGGACGTCGTGCTCGGCCACAGCATGGGCGAGTCCGCCGCCGCCTGCGTCGCCGGGGCGCTGAGCGTCGCCGACGCCGCGGCCGTCGTCTGCCGCCGCGCCCGGCTCATCCGCGACCGCGTCCGCGGCCAGGGGACGATGTCGGTCGCCGCCCTGACCGCGGACGAGGCGGAGGCCCTCATCGGCGAACTCGCCGTGGACGTCGCCGTCGCGGCCAGCAACGGCCCGCGCACCACCGTCCTGGCCGGAGAGGTCGAGGGCATCGAGAAGATCAAGGCCGAGCTCGACGCCCGCGACGTGTTCTGCCGCGTCATGAAGGCGGAGGCGGCCTCGCACTGCGCCAAGATGGAGCCGCTGCTCGACGAACTCGCCGCCGAGCTGCGCGAGATCGCCCCGCGCGCGGGCCGGGTCCCGATGCGCTCCACCGTCACCCGCGAGCTGGTGGACGGCTCCGGCCTCGACGCGTCGTACTGGACGCGCAACATCCGCGGCCGCGTCCACTTCCACGAGGCCGTGCTCGCCGTCGCCGAGGCGGGCGAGACCGTCTTCGTCGAGATCAGCCCGCACCCCGTGCTGTCCCGGGCGGTGGAGGAGACCCTCGCCGACGCCGGGCTGCCCGGCACGGTCGTCGGCTCCCTGCTGCGCGAACGGCCCGAGCGCGAGACCCTGCTGACCCACCTGGGCAAGGTCTACGAGGCGGGCGCGCCCGTCGACTGGGAGAAGCTGTACGGCGCCGGGCGCTGCGTGCCGCTGCCGCGCTACCCCTGGCAGCGGGAGAGCTACTGGGTGGAGGACCTGGAGGCGCTGCCGCGGACGTACGAGTTCCGGCTCGGCGAGCCGGGCACGCCGTTCCTCCTCGCGGCCCCGGACGGCGGAACGGCCGTCGTCCACGGGCCCGAGTTCGTCGAGGCGGCCCGGGCGGCCGCGGCGAAGGCGGCCGGCCACGACGACGTGCGCGTCACCGGCGCGGACATCGGCGAGGCGCTGCTGGTGCGCCCCGGCGAGGCCCCCGTGCTGCGGGCCGTCCTCACCCCGGGCGCGGCCGACGGCAGGTGGTCCTTCGAGGTCGCGAGCCGCCCCGCCGCCGGCACGGGCGAGTGGACGCCGCGCGCCTCCGGCACCGTCGGGACGTCCTCCGCGACGGCCGCGTACGAACCGCCCGCCGGGGTGCTCGCCCGCTGCCCGGAGGTCCTGGACGGCGCCGCCTTCTACGGCCGCACCGCGGCGGCCGGAGCGCTCCGGCCGGTCCTGGAGGAGGTCCGGCTCGGCCCCGGCGAGGCCGTCGCACGGCTGCGCCGCCCCGCCGGGACGGAGCCGCGGCCGGGCCACCCGGTCCACCCGGAGCTGGTCCGCTCGGCCTACCAGCCGGCGCTGGCGCTGGTGCCCGACCCGTCGCTCCTCACCCCGCGGCTGACCGAGTTCGTGGTGTCGGGCCCCGCGAGCGAGGAACTGTGGTCCGTCTGCCGGATCACCGAGGACGAGGGCGGCGAACTCGCCCTGGACGTGGCCCTCTTCGACGACGCACAGCGGCTCGTCGCCGAGGCCAAGGGCATGCCTGTCGGCCGGACGGCCGGCACGGAGAACGAGAACGGGGAGAACAGGGTGGACACGACGGTGGCGGCGGAGCACACGAGGGCGGACGAGCCCGGGACCCGTACGGCCCTTCCGGCCACCGGCGTCGAGCTGACCGGTGAGCTGCGGCTCACCGACCCGGCGAGCGGCTTCGTGATCGAGCTGCGCGGCAGCCTGCGCATCTCGGGGGCGGGCGGCGCCCCGGCCGCGCCCGCCCTGTCCGCCCCCGTCGTCACGGCGGCGGAGCCGGTGCGCGTCACCGTGGCCGCCCCGGCCGCGCCCGTACGGGAGACCGCCCCGGCGCCCTCCCCGGCCACGCCCGCCGCTCCCCTCCGGGAGCCCGCCGACGACCGGCCGGTCGCCGACCGCGTGGCCGGGCACGTCGCCGAGGTGCTCGGGATGCGGGTGTCCCGGCTCGACGTCAACAAGCCGTTCAACCGGCTGGGGATGGACTCCCTGATGGCCGCCGAGCTGCGCAAGCGGCTGGAGGGGGAGCTGGGCGTCTCCCTCCCCGTGGCCCGTCTGGCCAAGGGCACGACGACCGCGTCCCTGGCCCGGGAGCTGGAGGCGGAGACCGGCGCGTGACCGCCGCCCCGTCAGTACCGCAACACGCATGTGACGCCAGTCACCCGACGTGGAGGAAGAGTTGACCAAGGACCTGTACGACATCGGTCAGATGCCGCCCCTGGGCGAGGTGCCGGCGCGCATGCACGCGTCGGTCATCCGCCCGGAGCGCTACGGGCCGCCGGAGCAGGGCTTCGCCATGGAGGTCGTGGACGTGCCGAAGGCCGGCCGCGGCCAGGTGCTCGTCTACGTCATGGCCGCGGGGATCAACTACAACAACGTCTGGTCCTCCCTGGGCTACCCCTACGACGTGGTGCGCGGCCGGCAGAAGGCGGGTGAGCCGGAGGACTTCCACATCGGCGGTTCCGAGGGCTCGGGCATCGTCTGGGCCGTCGGCGAGGGCGTCACCTCCGTCAAGGTCGGTGACGAGGTCCTGCTCTCCGGCTGCACCTGGGACGAGACCGCCCAGGACGTCCGGCTGGGCGGCGACCCGATGACCTCGGTCACCCAGAAGGCCTGGGGCTACGAGACCAACTACGGCACCTTCGCCCAGTACGCGCTGGTCAAGGACTTCCAGTGCCACCCCAAGCCGAAGAGCCTGTCCTGGGAGGAGGCGGCCTGCTTCCTGCTCACCGGCGCGACCGCCTACCGCCAGCTGACCGGCTGGGCCCCGCACACCGTCGAGCCCGGCGACCCGGTGCTCGTCTGGGGCGGCGCGGGCGGCCTGGGCTCGATGGCGATCCAGATCACCCGCATCCGGGGCGGCATTCCCATCGCGGTGGTCTCCGACGACGAGCGCGGCAAATTCTGCATGGAGCTCGGCGCGGAGGGCTACATCAACCGCAACGAGTTCGACCACTGGGGCCGGCTCCCCGACACCGACGACAACGCCGCGATGGCGAAGTGGATGAAGGGCGCACGGGCCTTCGGCGCCAAGTTCTGGGAGCTCCTGGGCGAGCGCCGGAACCCCAAGATCATTCTTGAGCACAGCGGCCAGAACACCATTCCCACGTCGATGTATCTGTGCGACACCGCCGGCATGGTGGTCATCTGCGGCGGCACGACCGGTTACAACGGCGACGTCGACCTGCGATTCCTGTGGATGCGGCAGAAGCGCCTCCAGGGTTCGCACTTCGCGAACCTCCAGCAGTGCCGCCGGGTCATCGAACTCGCCGGGAGCAAGAAGCTCGACCCGTGCCTTTCCTGGGTGGGCGATTTCGCGGACACCGGCAAGGCGCACCAGCTGATGTACGAGAACAAGCACCCGTCCGGGAACATGGCGGTGCGCGTGAACGCCGTGGCGGACTGAGAACCGCCGCGGTGACGAGGCCGGACGGCACCTCTGCCGTCCGGCCTTTTCCCGTTCCCGGACGGAACCGGGTGTCGCGCGACGGCGTTGTCTGGTAGGAGAGGGATACGCCAAAAGATCGTCCCACAGTACGAGAGCCATTCCTTTGCCTACCCATTACCCTTAACGGCAAGGCCGCGCAGGGTGGCCATGGAGGAGTGAAATGAGGAGCAGGAACCCGGTCTTCTCGCGACGGGGGTTCACCTCCGGAGGCGGTTACGCGGGCTTCAACGCGGCACCGCAGTCCGGGTCCGCGACGCAGGGGAATCCTTACGGGAACAACCCGTACGCGCAGCCCACCAACCCTTACGCGAACAACCCGTACGCCCAGGGCGCCGCCGACGTCCAGTACGGCGCCCCGCAGGCCCCCGCGCGCTCCGGCGCGATGACGATCGACGACGTCGTCCTGCGCACCGGCATCACGCTGGTCGCGGTGATCGTCGCGGCCGGTGCGGCCTGGGCGCTGGAGCTGCCCGTCGGGATCGGCTTCGGTGCCGGTCTGATCGCGATGGTGCTCGGCCTGGTCCAGTCGTTCAAGGCCAAGCCGTCCCCGGCGATCATCCTGGCCTACGCGGTCTTCGAGGGCCTGTTCCTCGGTGTGATCAGCCAGGTGTACAACGAGGTCGCCAAGGGCGCCCCGATGCAGGCGGTGCTGGGCACCACGGCCGTCTTCGCCGGTGTGCTGGTGGCGTACAAGACGCGGCTCATCCGCGTCGACCGCCGCTTCTACCGCTTCGTGGCCGGCGCCGCGATCGGCTTCCTGCTGCTGATGGTCGTCAACCTGATGTTCGCCGCGTTCGGCGGCGGCGACGGCCTCGGCTTCCGGACCGGCGGCCTGGGCATCGTCTTCGGCATCATCGGCGTGGTGCTCGGCGCCTGCTTCCTGGCGCTCGACTTCAAGCAGGTCGAGGATGGCGTGAAGTACGGGGCGCCGCGCGAGGAGTCGTGGCTGGCCGCGTTCGGCCTCACGCTGTCGCTGGTGTGGATCTACACCGAGCTGCTCCGCCTGATCGCGATCCTCAATCAGGACTAGCGCGGGCGGGCCGTACGACCCATGGACGGGGCCCGGGAAGGCGATGCCTTCCCGGGCCCCGTCCCCCGTTTGCGGGGGACCGCGGCGCTACAGGAGCCTGCGCGCGGCCCGCCGGAGGTCGTACTCGTGCACGATCGCCTTGGCGTGGCCGTAGGCGAGGCCGTGCTCTCCGCGCAGCCAGCTCACCTTCTCCTCGAACCTGGACAATGCGGGGCCTTCGTCGACCGTGCGCAGCCAGTCCGCGATGTCACGGCCGGTGCAGTGAGGGATTCGGGAGAGCAGGTTCCGGTGGGTCTCGTCGGAGATGACGTGGGACATCGGCGCCTCCGGACGCTTCGGATGATGGTCCTTCATGTCACCGTGCCTGAGTGTTCAGCCATTGGCAACAGTCGGCAGCCGCCGCATAGTCTCGGGGCGTGGATGATGTGACGCCTCTCCTGGCCGCCGTGGACGCCTTCGCCGACCGCCTGCGCGCCCTGCCGCAGTCCCGACTGAGCCGGGGCGCGGCGGCGGAAGCGCTGGCCCTCGCCCGCGAGCTGGCCGCCCGGGCGCAGCGGATCGAGGAACCGGGGGAGGGCGAGCCGCGGCAGATGCCGAGGCGGGCATGTTCGCGGTGGCGGACCAAGTGGCCGTCGCGGGCCACGACTTGGCCGAGGCGCTCGCCGCCGGGGCCGGCGGGGCGACCGGGGTGCAGGTGGCCGAGGCCGTCGGGCTCATCGAGGAGGCGGCCCGCCGCTGCGGGCTGTGACGCCCGGCGTGGGTGACGTCCGGCGTTACTGCGAGGCGATGACGCGGTCCGCCAGCACGTAGACGTTGCCGGAGGCGCAGCCGAACGTCAGGGCGTAGGCGCCCGCCACGCCGGAGCCGCCCAGCAGGACGGGGGCGTCGCCGGTGCGCAGCGCGTGGGCGAGGTTCTCGGCGGTCTCGCGGTGGCCGGGCGTCATGCAGACGGTGGTGCCGTCGGCGAAGACGTAGACGTCGAGGGTGCCGAGCGGGCCCGGGCGCACGTCGGCCAGCGGGACGCCGGCGTCGGCGAGCTCGCCGAGCCGCTCGACGGTGCGCTCGTGGTCGGTCACCGGGGCGGCCGGCGAGAAGTCGGGGTGCGAGGGGTGCCGGCGGCGGGCCGCGGCCAGCTCCGGGGACTCGGCGGCGTCCGGCTCCTCCGCCAGGGGCAGTTCGAGGCCGGCCAGGTCGGGCTGGCGGGGGATGTACAGGCCGTACGGGCCTCCGTCGGCGGACGTCTCGTCGGTGCCGGGGCCGGCGCGGGCCGGACAGCAGCGGGGCGTCGGCGCCCGGGGCGGTGCCCAGGTCGAGGGCCTCCTGCGCGGCCCAGAAGGCGCGCGCCTCGGCAGTTCGCGCTCGCGCTCCTCGGCGAGGGCGTCGGCGACGGCGGCACGTATTTCGGAGATCCCGGCCTCGGAGATCCCGGCCGCGGGGGCGGTCCGGGCGGCGGGCACCTCGGCCCGCGCCGTGCGCTCCGCGGTGGCGGCCGCCAGGTCGGCGCGCAGGGCGGTGATCTGCCGGCGGAGTCCGCGCGTGGCGTACAGCGCGGCGGCACCCGCGGTCGTGGCGGTGGCAGCGGCCAGCAGCAGGGCAAGAGACATGGCGCTCACTGACGTACTCCCGGTTGCTATGGATCCCCCGAATTCCTACCTCAGCTTCGCGCGCGTCTTCCCCTGCCCCCAGTGCAAAACGTCATGAAACCGGCGGGACTTAGGGCCCGGAGGTTGTTTCTTCAACCTATCCGACCTGGGGAAACGAATCTCCCCCGGGACGTTGGTCACATCCTGGGGGAGATTGGGTCACGAACCGGCACGGGTGCCCTGCGTCAGCCCGGGCGCACCCCTGTCCTCCGTCGTCCTCGGCCGTGGCTCAGCTCAGGCGCTCCAGCACCATCGCCATGCCCTGGCCGCCGCCCCACGCACATCGTCTCCAGCGCGAACTGCTTGTCGTGGAACTGCAGCGAGTTGATCAGGGTGCCGGTGATCCGCGCGCCCGTCATGCCGAAGGGGTGACCCACGGCGATGGCCCCGCCGTTGACGTTGAGCTTGTCGATGTCGACGCCGAGGTCCCGGTAGGACGGGATCACCTGGGCCGCGAACGCCTCGTTGATCTCGACCAGGTCGATGTCGTCGATGGTCATCCCGGCCCGCTTCAGCGCCTGGCGGCTCGCCTCGACCGGTCCGTAGCCCATGATCTCGGGCGAGAGCGCCGAGACGCCGGTGGAGACGATCCGGGCGAGCGGGGTCAGGCCCAGCTCCCGCGCCTTGGTGTCGGACATGATCACCAGGGCGGCGGCGCCGTCGTTCAGCGGACAGCAGTTGCCCGCCGTGATCAGGCCGTCGGGGCGGAACGCGGGCTTGAGCCCCTGGACGCCCTCCAGCGTCACGCCGGCGCGCGGGCCGTCGTCCTGGGCGACGACCGTCCCGTCCGGGGTGGTCACCGGGGTGATCTCGCGCGCCCAGAAGCCCTTGCGGATCGCCTCCTCGGCCAGGTTCTGCGAACGGACGCCGAACTCGTCCATGTCCTGGCGGGTGACGCCCTTCAGCCGGGCGAGGTTCTCCGCGGTCTGGCCCATCGCGATGTACGCGTCCGGGACCAGGCCGTCCTCGCGCGGGTCGTGCCAGCCCTCGCCGCCCTGCTCGGCGCGGGCGGCGGTACGGGCCTCCGCCTCGGCGAAGACGGGGTTGTGGGTGCCGGGCATGCCGTCCGACGAGCCGTTGACGGTCCGCGAGACCATCTCGACGCCGGCCGAGAGGAAGACGTCGCCCTCGCCCGCCTTGATCGCGTGGAAGGCCATGCGCGAGGTCTGGAGCGAGGAGGCGCAGTACCGGGTGATCGTGGTGGCGGGCAGGTGGTCCATGCCCATCTGCACGGCGACGATCCGCGCCAGGTTGTGGCCCTGCTCGCCGCCGGGCATGCCGCAGCCGAGCATCAGGTCGTCGATGTCGCGCGGGTCGAGGCCGGGGACCTTGTCGAGCGCGGCCCGGATGATCGTGGCGGTGAGGTCGTCGGGGCGCAGGTCCTTCAGCGAACCCTTGAAGGCCCGGCCGATGGGGGAGCGGGCGGTAGAGACGATCACGGCTTCGGGCATCACGGCTCCAGTCGGCGCGGGCGGTTTGGGTGCGGCTCCGGTGAAGTTACCCGCACGTAAGGTGTCGGGTCACGGGGGGTTGGCCTGTGATGCGGGCCTCATGCGGCGGGGGCCTTTTGTGGGGGCGGGTTCCAGTGTGGCGCGCGGGGGTGGTCATGGGGGGTGTTTGCCCCTGGCCCGCCCTTTCACCGTTTCTTCCGGGGAGACCACGGGCCCCGTTCGCCCTTCGGGCGAAGTCCTCAAGCGCCGGACGGGCTGAACAGCCCGTCCGGCGCTTGAGGACAGCGCGCGCAGCGTGCTGCTGCGGAAACGGTGAAAGGGCGGGGCGGGGGCACAACCCAGCCGGCCCCACCCGGGCCGGCTCAGCGCCCCACCCGGTTCCACACCCCGTGCCGCGCAGGCCCCCCGTCCTCCGGCCCCTCCGGCGCATCCCCCGGTCCCTCCGGGGCGGGCAGCTGACGGCGTCGGCGGTACTTGAGCAGCGCCCACCGGCCCCGCGCCGAGGACACCTCCGCACCGCCCTCCGCCGCGGCCCGCGCCGCCGCGTGCGCCACCGGCAGGATCCCCCTCGCGGCGCGTCGCGTCCGGCCGCTCCTCGTCCTCCGGCCACAGGCCGAGCGCCGCGCACAGCGTGGGCAGCACGGCCATCGCGGCCGTGGCGTACCCCTCCGCCGAGGGGTGGTAGTTGTCCGGCCCGAACAACTCCCGTGGATTCGACGCGAATTCCGGACCGAGCAGGTCGCCCAGCGACACCGTCCGGCCGCCCGCCTCCAGCACCCCTATCGTCTGCGCCGCCGCCAGCTCCCGGCTCAGCCGTCGCGCCAGCCAGCGCAGCGGCTGGTACACCGGCTCGATCGTGCCGAGGTCGGGACAGGTGCCCACGACGACCTCGCACCCCGTGTCCCGCAGTCTGCGCACCGCCTCCGACAGCAGCCGCACGGACCGGGCGGCCGGCACCCGATGGGTGACGTCATTGGCCCCGATCATGATCACGCAGACGTCGGGGGTCCGGCCCGGACCTGACAGAAGCAGCGTGACCTGCCGCTCCAAGTCGTAGGACTGCGCTCCGGAGAGCGCCACGTTGTGCAGGTCCACCGGCCCGCTCCGCCACCGCCGCCAGCCCCGTCGCGAGGAGCGCCCCCGGCGTCTGCCGGGGCCGGTGCACCCCCTTGCCCGCGGCCGTGGAGTCGCCCAGCATGCCGAGCACCAGCGGCTCGCGGCCGGGCCCGTGCACGAACGAGGAGCCGTACCGCCCGTCGGCCTGCGGCGGCGTGTCGTGGTTGCCGCCGACGACCCTCCTGGCCAGCGCCACCTCGGTGAGCAGCAGCCCCAGCGCCGCGCCCCCCAGCAGACCGATGCCGCCGCCTCCGTACGCCGCCGCGGCGGCGATCCGCCGGGCGGCCCTCGCCCTCGACATGGACATAAGGCGGGTCTCCTCCCGCTCCACGAGCGCGGTGCACCCTGTGCCGCACCCTGTGCCCGACCGTGCTGATACCTACGTGCCCCGAGCGGGGGCGGCCGCAACGCACGGCGGCTTCCGCCGGACCGCCATTCGGCCGAATAGGCTGGTCGTACGGGCACGCGACGAACCGCTAGTGCCCCCGACCGCGGAGATCACCGTGCAGTATCACGATTCGATGATCGAGCTCATCGGCAACACGCCGCTGGTGAAGCTCAACAGCGTGACCGAAGGCATAAAGGCCACCGTGCTGGCAAAGGTCGAGTACTTCAACCCCGGCGGTTCGGTGAAGGACCGCATCGCCGTGCGGATGATCGAGGCCGCGGAGAAGTCCGGCGAGCTCAAGCCGGGCGGCACGATCGTCGAGCCCACCTCCGGCAACACCGGTGTCGGCCTGGCGATGGTGGCCCAGCAGAAGGGCTACAAGTGCGTCTTCGTGTGCCCCGACAAGGTGTCGCAGGACAAGATCAACGTGCTGCGCGCGTACGGCGCCGAGGTCGTGGTCTGCCCGACCGCCGTCGACCCGGAGCACCCGGACTCCTACTACAACGTCTCCGACCGCCTCGTCCGTGAGATCCCGAACGCCTGGAAGCCGGACCAGTACAGCAACCAGAACAACCCGCTGTCGCACTACTACTCCACCGGCCCCGAGGTCTGGGAGCAGACGGAGGGGAAGATCACCCACTTCGTCGCGGGCGTCGGCACCGGCGGCACGATCAGCGGCACCGGCCGCTATCTGAAGGAGGTCAGCGACGGCCGCGTCAAGGTCGTCGGCTCGGACCCGGAGGGCTCCGTCTACAGCGGCGGCTCCGGCCGTCCGTACCTGATCGAGGGCGTCGGCGAGGACTTCTGGCCGACCGCCTACGACGGCACGGTGACCGACGAGATCATCGCGGTCTCCGACAAGGACGCCTTCCAGATGACCCGCCGCCTCGCCCGCGAGGAGGGCCTGCTCGTCGGCGGCTCCTGCGGCATGGCGGTCGTCAGCGCGCTGCGCCTGGCCGAGCGGCTGACCGAGGACGACGTCGTGGTCGTGCTGCTGCCGGACAGCGGCCGCGGCTACCTGAGCAAGATCTTCAACGACGAGTGGATGGCGGACTACGGCTTCCTGGAGGAGGCCGGCGACGACGCCCGCGTCGCCGACGTGCTGCGCCGCAAGGACGGCGAGCTGCCGTCGCTGGTGCACATGCACCCCGAGGAGACGGTCGGCGAGGCCATCGAGGTGCTGCGCGAGTACGGCGTCTCGCAGATGCCGATCGTCAAGCCGGGCGCCGGGCACCCGGACGTGATGGCCGCCGAGGTCATCGGCTCCGTCGTCGAACGCGAGCTGCTGGACGCGCTGTTCACCAAGCGGGCCTCGCTCTCCGACCCGCTGGAGAAGCACATGTGCGCCCCGCTGCCGCAGGTCGGCTCCGGCGAGCCGGTCGGCGACCTGATGACCGTGCTCGGCGAGGCGGACGCCGCGGTCGTCCTGGTCGAGGGCAAGCCGACCGGTGTGGTGAGCCGTCAGGACCTGCTGGCGTTCCTGGCGGAGGGCAACAACGGCGCGAAGTAGCGCGTGGGTTGAGTTGCCGAGTTGAGGGGACCCGTAAAAGGTACGTATGCGTCACGTGATGGCAGCACGGACTTAACACGGGGCCCCCATAGTGAAGGGGTGCCGCGCGGACGGAGAGCGTCCGGGGCGGTGCCTCGGTGCGACGGCGCGGGATTCTCCGGAGCGGCTCCCGGACTCCGTGATCGCCGTCCGGGCGTGGGGGTGCGTGCGCGTGCGTTCCACGTCCGTCCGTGGGGGTCGCCGCCGTCCCGACTCCGGCCGGTGGGCCGGGGTGCGGCGGCCCCTGCGCGGGGTTTTGCGCCCCCGCCCCGCCCTTTCCCCGTTTCCGCAGGGGCTGCGCCCCTGCGCCACCCGGCGGGTTGCGCTGCCGCGCGGGGGCCGCGCTCCGCGCGGGGGCGGGGGCTGCGCCCCCTGCACCCCTGCGGTCGCCCTCCGGGCGGTGGGGCGGGGCTTCGCCCCTGCGCCCCACCGGGGCTCCGCCCCCTGGACCCCTGAAGCGCCCTCCGGGCGCTGTCCTCAAGCGCCGGACGGGCTGGTTTGTGCGCCCGGGCGCGAATTCAGCCCGTCCGGCGCTTGAGGACGAACGCGGCGCAGCCGCGTTGCCGGGGCGGAGCCACGAGAGAAGGCTGGGTAGGTCCCGGAGAGGGGTCCGGGGCGGAGCCCGCGCCGCAGTGGGGGCCGGGGCCCGCCCCGGGGAAACGGGGAAAGGGCGGGGGTGGGGAGGGAAAACGCAACCGCCGTCAGCGGGCGTCGCGTTCACGCCCCCGCTGCCACGGAAACGTCCGCGTCACCTGCACCACATTCACCCCGACGATCCCCGCCCAGCTGATCACCAGCCCCAACAACCCCGCATTCACCACACCTATCGCCGACAGCGGTATCGCCAGCACCAGCGACACGATCGCGAACCCGAACCGTTCGCCGAACGTGCCGAAGTCCCCGTCCCGCGCCGCGGGCCCGCCCCGCGCCGCCGACATCTGCTGCTCCGCCGCCAGCCGTCGCATCCGCTGGTCCACGGCGCCGTCGACTTTCCGCTCCACCTTCTCCAGGAAGGAGTCGACGAGTTCCGCCTCGTACTCCGACCCCAGCTCCTTGCGGGTCTGCAGGGTCGCGTCGAGTTCCTTCTCGAGGTCTCGGTCATGGCCGGTCATGACGGTAACGGTACGGTCGCTGCGGACCCCGCGTCATGGGGGCCAGCACCCGTATCCGCAGTGGGGCCGCCCCTCCCGCGGCCCCGTGGAAGGAGACGTCCGTGACCGAACCGTCGCAACCGCCGCAACCGCTGCTGTCACCGCCCGCCGGCCCCGTGGCCGACCGGCCGGACGCCCTGTCCGTCGCGGGGCGGACCCTCTCCCGGGAGGACCTGTTCGGCGCCGCCGGCGCCGTCGCGGGGCGGATCGCCGGGGCGTCCTCCGTCGCCGTACGGGCCACGGCGACGGCCGAGACGGTCGCGGCGGTGGTCGGCGGGCTGCTCGCCGGCGTGCCCGTGGTGCCGCTGCCGCCGGACGCCGGGCCGGTGGAGCGGGACCACATCATCGAGGACTCCGGCGCCGAGCTCGTCCTCGGCGCCGCCGGGGACGACGGCGTCGGCCTGCCCGTGGACCTCCGGGAGCGGGCCGCCTGGTCCGGTTCCGAACCGGAGCCGGGGGCAACGGCGTTCGTCCTCTACACCTCCGGCACGACCGGCGCCCCCAAGGGCGTGCTGATACCGCGCGGCGCCGTCGCGGCCGGCCTCGACGGGCTCGCCGAGGCGTGGCAGTGGACCGCCGACGACACGCTGGTCCACGGGCTGCCGCTGTTCCACGTGCACGGCCTGGTCCTCGGCGTGCTGGGCGCGCTGCGCACCGGCTGCCGGCTGGTGCACACCGGGCGGCCCACCCCCGAGGCGTACGCCG
Source organism: Streptomyces thioluteus (assembly GCF_039535865.1). Classification (NCBI taxonomy): domain Bacteria; kingdom Bacillati; phylum Actinomycetota; class Actinomycetes; order Kitasatosporales; family Streptomycetaceae; genus Streptomyces; species Streptomyces thioluteus. The sequence goes on along the minus strand of NZ_BAAAXZ010000011.1, from coordinate 16,374 downwards.
CCGCGGGCGGCAGCCTGTACTTCGGCGTGCCGACCGTGTGGTCGCGCGTCGTCCGCGATCCCGCCTCCGCGCGCGCCCTCGCCGGGGCCCGGCTGCTGGTGTCCGGCAGCGCCGCGCTGCCGGCCCCCGTCTTCCGGGACCTGGAGGCGCTCACCGGGCAGCGGCCCGTCGAGCGGTACGGCATGACCGAGACGCTGATCACGGTCGCCGCCCGGGCCGACGGCGAGCGCCGGCCGGGCTGCGTCGGCGTGCCCCTGCCGGGGACGCGGACGCGGTTGGCCGCGGTGGAAGGGGGCGGCGGCATCGGGGAGTTGGAGGTGTCGGGGCCGACGCTCTTCGCCGGCTACCTGAACCGGCCGGAGGCCACCGCCGCGGTGCGCACCGCCGACGGCTGGTTCCGCACCGGCGACATCGCCGCCATCGAGCCCGACGGGACGCACCGCATCGTCGGCCGCGCCTCCACCGACCTCATCAAGTCCGGCGGCTACCGCATCGGGGCGGGCGAGGTGGAGAACGCGCTGCTCGACCACCCCGCCGTCGCCGAGGCCGCCGTCGTGGGCGTGCCGCACGAGGACCTCGGACAGGAGATCGTCGCCTATGTGGTGGCCGACGGGGTCGGCGAGCAGGCACTGATCGACTTCGTCGCCGAGCGGCTGTCCGTCCACAAGCGGCCCCGGCGGGTGCGCTTCCTGGAGGCGTTGCCGCGCAACGCGATGGGCAAGCCCCAGAAGAAGCTGTTGCCGCCGGTGTGAGCCCCGGGCTCCGGGGCTGCATAATTTCATGCAGATTCGGCAGTCGATGAATGGAGGACCGATGGCGGAGATCGGCGGGGCGCCGGAGGCCACTGCGCGGCTGCAGAAGCTCTTCGAGGGCCACCGGCTGACGCCCGCGCAGCGTCGCATCGCCCACTGCATGGTGCGTCGCGCCGCCGACGCGCCCTTCCTCTCCAGCGTGGAGCTGGCGGAGCTCGCCGGGGTCAGCCAGCCGTCGGTGACCCGCTTCGCGGTCGCCCTCGGTTTCGACGGCTATCCGGCGCTCCGCCGCCACCTGCGCGAGGCGGTGCCGGGCGGGCCGGCGGCGGAGACGGGCGCGTACAACGAGTACCAGCAGGCGGTCCACGCCGAGATCGACAACCTGCGGCATCTCGCGTCCCTGCTCGCCGATCCCGCGCCGGTGGCGCGGGCCGGGCGGCTGCTCGCCGCGTCCCGGCCGCTGCCGGTGCTCGGCCTGCGCGCCGCGACCGCCCAGGCAGGCGGTTTCGCCTATTTCGCCCGCAAGGTCCACCCCGACGTACGGCTCCTCGACGAGGGCGGGTCGCTGCTCGTCGACCGCATCGACGGGGCGGTACGGGCCGGGGCGAGCGCCCTGCTCTGCTTCGCGCTGCCGCGGCATCCGCGGGAGGTCGTGGAGGCGCTGGAGTACGCGCGGGGGGCGGGGCTGACGGTCGTCACGGTCGCGGACTCCACGTTCGCGCCGGTGGCGCGGCACAGCGATCTGCTGCTGCCGGCCGCCGTCGGGACGGGGCTGGCCTTCGACACGGCGTGTGCGCCGATGCTGTTGGGGCGGGTGTTGCTGGAGGCGATGTGCGACGCGTTGCCGGATGCGCAGGCGCGGCTGGAGGAGTTCGACGCGAGGGCCGCGGCGCGGGGGTTGTTCGTGGAGTGAGGGTGCCCCGGTCCCGCCCTTTCTCCGTTTCCCGGGGGGACCCCGGACCCCGTCCGCCCTTCGGGCGGAGTCTTCGAGCGCCGGACGGGCTGGAGTTCGGCCCGTCAGCCGCACCGCGATGACGTCGTCGCCCCCGCCGTCCCCGCCTCCGGGGCCCCGCCGAAAACGCTCAGCAGGCCCGTGAGGGCCAAGGCCGCCATCGCCACCACGGCCCGCCGCCGCAACGCCCGCCTGTCCACCGGCATTTCCGCCCCTCCCGCCCGACCCGACGGGGTGAAAGGTAACGCGCCACCGGCTGCGCGCACGTCGTACGGGGGAGCCAAGTCCGGCTTCATACCGAGGTATCACTCATGCGGTTCTCAGTCCCTCCTCAGATTCGCCCGCTACCCTGCGCCTGGAATCAGCCGGTGTGAGGAGGTTTCGGCATGGGACGCGGGGGCTACGCGGTGGCGCGGGTGGCGGTGATCGTGCGGGCTCCGGCCCGCTGGCTGTGGTGGACGGGGGTCCTGGCGGCGGGGATCGGGGCGGCGGTGCCGGGACTGACGGGGCGCCGGATCGGCGTACTGGCCGGGGCGGTGCTGTTCCTCGTGACCGCGACCGCCGCGTTCGCCGCCCGTCGGCGCCGCTACGCGGACCTGGCCCGCGCCGCGTCCCGGGCCGGCAAGTCCGTCTTCCTCCAGGACCGCGCCGTCACCGCCCGCGCCTGGCGCCGCGCCCGCCGCGGGTGGCTGGCGCTCGCCCTCCCCGCGGCCGTGGCCTCCTCGCTCGTCCTCCCGGCCGCCGGCGGCATGGCGCTCGCCGGACTGGGCGTGGGCCTGTGGGCCAAGGCCCGTTGGCTGGGCGGCCTGGAGCGGCGGACCGGCGGCCTGCTGTGGGTGCGCGCGGAGTGGGCGAAGGGCGGCCCGGCGGCCGGGGGAGTGCGCGGGTACCTGACGACGGGGCTCGCGGCGGGCGACGCCGCACCCGGCGGCGCGCGGCGCACGACGGCGGTCAGCGGAGCGCGCTGAGCCCGTCCACATGCGCCCCGCCGCTCTCGGCGACGAGCTCGTCGAGGGTCTGCGGCCGGCGCACGGGCGCGAAGCGCACCCGCCCGTCCTCCTCCGGGCCCGCCAGCCAGCCGTGGATCCCGGGCCGCGGCAGCGCGTTGTACGCGAAGTGGTTGGAGAAGTAGTACGCGCCCGTGTCCAGCAGCGCGACGTGGTCGCCCGCCGCCAGCGGCGGCAGTTCCCGGTCCACGGCGACCAGGTCGCCTGCGAAGCAGCACGGCCCCGCGACGTCCTGCGGCACCGGCTCGCCCGCCTTCGGCAGCCCGCGCCCGTCGTACGCGGCCACCCGCAGCGGCCAGGCACCCGGCGCGAAGACCGTGCGCGTGGCCACCTGCGCGCCCGCGTGCGTCACCGCGATCCGGCGGCCCCCGGCCGACTTGGCGTACTCGACGCGGGCCACCACCATGCCGTTCTTCGCCATCAGCGACCGGCCGAACTCGGTGACCAGCCCGTAGCGCCCGTCGAAGAGGCCCGGCACGGTGGTGGCGAGGAGCCTGGCGTACTCCCCATGGCCGGGGACGGTGTCGTCGGAGGCGAAGTTGACGGGCAGCCCGCCGCCGATGTCCAGGGTGTCGACCTGCCGCCGCCCGGCGACCTCGTTGATCTCCTCGGCCAGTTCGTAGACGATCCGCACGCCCTCGGCCATCAGCTCCAGCGGGCAGCCCTGCGAGCCCACGTGGGCGTGCAGCCGGGTCAGCCACGGCCGCCGCACGTACGCCGCCAGCAGCCAGGCGCGGGCGCCGGGGTCGCGCAGCGCCACCCCGAACTTCGACGTCTCCGTCGCCGTGCTCATCGCCCCGATGGCACCGCCGCCCACCTGCGGGTTGACGCGCACGCCCAACGCGGACGCGGCCGGGCCCGAGGGCGGGACGAGCGCGTCCAGCCGCTCCAGCTCCGCACGGCTGTCCACGTTCACGGCGACGCCCAGCGCCAGCGCCTCGCGCAGCTCCGCGACCGTCTTGGCGGGGGAGTCGAGCACGATCCGGCCGGCGGGCACCCCGGCCGCGCGCGCCAGGGCCAGTTCCCCGGGGCTGGCGACCTCGCAGCCCAGCCCCTCGTCGGCGAGCAGCCGCAGCACGGGGACGAGGGAGGCGGCCTTGGCGGCGAAGGCGTGCAGCACGCCCGCTCCGGCGGCGTGACCGGGGAGCACCTCCGCGAACGCCTGCCGCAGCGCGGCGGCCGACGCGCGGATGCCGGCCACGTCGAGCAGCCCGACGACCGGCTCCCGCTCGTCCACCAGGCCCTGTGTCACCGCCGCGCGTACGGCGGCGTCCCGCCGCGCGGCCCGGTCCGTACTGTCCATGCGGCTACTTCACCACCGTCGTGACGGGTATGCCACAGGTGTGCACCGGAGAGCGCGCACAGCTGTTGACTAGGGCTATTCAGCGCCGCAGTATGTGCAGTGTTCTATTCAGACGTGTCTGGGAGGCAGGGCCCATGTCAGGACCGCGACCCGTGCGAGCGCCGCGAGGAACCGGGCTCAGCGCCCTGGGGTGGCAGCAGGAGGCCGCCCTGCGGATGCTGCAGAACAACCTCGACCCCGAGGTCGCCGAGCACCCCGACAAGCTCGTCGTCTACGGCGGCACGGGCAAGGCGGCCCGCGACTGGCGGTCCTTCGACGCGATGGCCCGCACCCTGCGGACGCTCAAGCAGGACGAGACCATGCTCGTCCAGTCCGGCCGCCCGGTCGGCGTCATGCAGACGCACGAGTGGGCGCCGCGCGTCCTGATCGCCAACTCCAATCTCGTCGGCGACTGGGCCAATTGGGAGGAGTTCCGCCGGCTGGAGGCCCTCGGGCTCACCATGTACGGCCAGATGACCGCCGGTTCCTGGATCTACATCGGCACCCAGGGCATCCTCCAGGGCACCTACGAGACGTTCTCCGCGGTCGCCGCGAAGAAGTTCGGCGGCACCCTGGCCGGGACGATCACGCTGACCGCCGGGCTCGGCGGGATGGGCGGCGCCCAGCCGCTCGCCGTCACCATGAACGACGGCGTCGCGCTCTGCATCGACTGCGACCCGCGCGCGATCGACCGCCGCATCGAGCACCGCTACCTGGACGTGCGCGCCGACTCGCTGGAGCACGCCCTCCAGCTCGCCGTCGAGGCGCGCGACGCCCCGCCGTCCGCTCTCCATCGGCGTCCTCGGCAACGCGGCCGAACTCGTCCCGCAGCTCCTGGCGATGAAACGCGCCGATCGACATCGTCACCGACCAGACGTCCGCCCACGACCCCCTGGCGTACCTGCCGCTGGGCGTCGACTTCGACGACATGGCCTCGTACGCGGCCGAGAAGCCGGCCGACTTCACCGTCCGGGCGCGCGAGTCGATGGCCAAGCACGTGGAGGCCATGGTCGGCTTCCAGGACGCGGGCGCCGAGGTCTTCGACTACGGCAACTCCATCCGCGGCGAGGCCCAACTGGCGGGCTACACCCGGGCCTTCGACTTCCCCGGCTTCGTCCCGGCCTACATCCGGCCGCTGTTCTGCGAGGGCAAGGGCCCCTTCCGCTGGGCCGCCCTCTCCGGAGACCCCAAGGACATCGCCGCCACCGACCGGGCCATCCTCGACCTCTTCCCCGAGAACGAGTCCCTCGCCCGCTGGATCAAGATGGCCGGCGAACGCGTCCACTTCCAGGGCCTGCCCGCGCGCATCTGCTGGCTCGGCTACGGCGAGCGGGACCGGGCGGCGCGAGCGCTTCAACGACATGGTGGCGAGCGGCGAACTGTCCGCGCCGGTCGTCATCGGGCGCGACCACCTCGACTGCGGCTCGGTCGCCTCGCCGTACCGCGAGACGGAGGCGATGCTCGACGGATCCGACGCGATCGCGGACTGGCCGCTGCTGAACGCCATGGTGAACGTGGCGTCCGGCGCGTCGTGGGTGTCGATCCACCACGGCGGCGGCGTCGGCATGGGCCGCTCCATCCACGCGGGGCAGGTCACGGTCGCCGACGGCACGGCGCCTCGCGGGCGAGAAGATCCGGCGGGTGCTGACGAACGACCCGGGGATGGGGGTCATCCGGCACGTGGACGCGGGTTACGACATCGCGGAGTCGGTCGCGACCGACCGGGGCGTCCGCATTCCCATGCGGGAGGGGGAGGGCAAGTGACGGACGACGGCCGCCGCGTGGTGGGCAGTCGTTCCGCAGGGCGGAACGGGTGGGCACCACGCGACCACCGGGCCGCACCTGGCGACGATGCCGTCGGCACGGCGGCGTCCGTAGCAGGGGGCGAGGCACCGTCGCCGTCTGCGGCGCCGTTGGTGCCCACCCTCCCCCAGCCTCCGGCCGGGGGTGCCCCCATCGCCCAAGCGGAACGACTGCCCACCAACGGCAACGGCGGGCCCTCGTTCCACGAGATGTGGCGCGACCTCGCGCCGATCGGGCGGGCGCCCGAGAGCGGCGGATACCGCCGCTTCGCCTGGACGGGAGCCGACGCCGACTGCCGGGAGTGGTTCCGGGCGCAGGCCGAGACCCGCGGGCTCACTTACGAGGTGGGACCGGAACGGGAACCAGTGGGCCTGGCTGGGGGACCCGGCCGCCGGGGACGCCGTCGTCACCGGCTCCCACCTGGACTCCGTCCCGGACGGCGGCGCCTTCGACGGCCCGCTCGGCGTCGTCTCCTCCTTCGCCGCCCTCGACGAGCTCCGCGCCCGCGGCGCCCGCCCCGCCCGCCCCCTCGCCGTCGTCAACTTCGGCGACGAGGAGGGGGCCCGCTTCGGGCTCGCCTGCGTCGGCTCCCGGCTCACCGCCGGGCAGCTCTCCGTGGGCAAGGCCCATGAACTCCGCGACGCCGACGGCGTCCCGCTGCCGCAGGCCATGGAGCGCGCCGGGTACGACCCCGAGGCCATCGGGCCCGACCCCGAACGCCTCGCCCGCATCGGCGCGTTCGTGGAGCTCCACGTGGAGCAGGGCCGCGCCCTGGCGGAGACGCCGCACCCCGTCGGCGTCGCCTCCGCCATCTGGCCGCACGGGCGCTGGCGGTTCGACTTCCACGGCGAGGCCAACCACGCGGGCACCACCCGCATCGAGGACCGCCGGGACCCGATGCTCACCTACGCCAACACCGTGCTGGCCGCCCGCAAGAAGGCCCGCCTCGCCGGCGCCCTCGCCACCTTCGGCAAGGTCGGCGTCGAGCCCAACGGCGTCAACGCCATCGCCTCCCTGGTCCGCGGCTGGCTGGACTCCCGCGCCGCCGACGAGGAGACCCTCGCCGAGGTGGTCGCCGAGATCGAGCGCGCCGCCGTCGACCGCGGCCGCCGCGACGGCGTCGAGGTGCGCGTCACCCGCGAGTCGTTCACCCCCGTCGTCGAGTTCGCCCACGACCTGCGCGACCGGCTCGCCGGACTGCTCGGCGGCGTCCCCGTCCTGCCCACCGGGGCCGGACACGACGCCGGAATCCTCTCCGCGAGCGTCCCGACCGCCATGCTGTTCGTACGCAACCCCACCGGCGTCTCCCACTCGCCGGCCGAGACGGCCGCCGAGGACGACTGCGTCGCCGGGGTGACCGCACTCGCCGACGTACTGGAGGGCCTCGCGTGCCGGTGACCACGACCTACTGGGCGGAGCACGCCTGGCTCGGCGACCGCGTCGAGCCGGGCGTGGCCATCGACGTGGCGGATGGCGTGATCACGGCCGTCCGCACGGGCGTCGCCACGCCCCCGCCGGGCGCGGAGACCCTGCGAGGGCTGACGCTCCCCGGGCTCGCGAACGCCCACTCCCATGCCTTCCACCGGGCCCTGCGCGGCACCGTCCAGGCCGGCGAGGGCACGTTCTGGACCTGGCGCGACGTGATGTACGGCGTCGCCGACCGGCTCACCCCCGAGAGCTACTTCGCCCTCGCCCGCGCCGCCTACGCCGAGATGGCGCTCGCGGGCATCACCTGCGTCGGCGAGTTCCACTACCTCCACCACGCCCCGGGCGGCACGCCCCTACGACGGGCCCAACGCCATGGGCGAGGCCCTGATCGCCGCCGCCGGCGAAGCCGGCATCCGCATCACCCTCCTCGACACCGCCTACCTCTCCTCCGGATTCGGCGAACCGCCCAGCCGGCACCAGCGCCGGTTCTCCGACGGCACCGCCGATGCCTGGGCCGAGCGGGCCGCCGGGCTCAAGCCGACCGGCCACGCCCGGATCGGCGCCGCCGTCCACTCCGTGCGCGCCGTCCCCGCCGCGCAGTTGGCGACCGTCGCCGCCTGGGCCGAGGAGCGCGAGGCCCCGCTGCACGTCCACCTCTCGGAGCAGACCGCCGAGAACGACGCCTGCGTCGAGGCGTACGGCTTCACGCCCCACCACGCTGCTGTCGGACCACGGCGTGCTGGGCCCGCGCACCACGGCCGTCCACGCCACCCACCTCACCCCCGGCGACATCCGGCTGCTCGGCGGCTCGGCCACGGGGGTGTGCATGTGCCCCACCACCGAGCGCGACCTCGCCGACGGCATCGGACCCGCCCGCGCGCTCCAGGACGCCGGCTCGCCGCTCTCCCTCGGCAGCGACAGCCACGCGGTGATCGACCTCCTGGAGGAGGCCCGCGCCATGGAGCTGGACGAGCGGCTGCGCACCCACCGCCGGGGCAACTGGACGGCCGCGCAGCTGCTGGGCGCCGCCACCGCCGACGGCCACGCCGCCCTCGGCTGGCACGAGGCCGGCCGGATCGAGGCGGGCGCCCTCGCGGACCTCACCACCGTGGCGCTGGACTCCGTCCGCACCGCGGGGCCCGGCCCCGAACTGGCCGCCGAGACGGCCGTATTCGCGGCCACGGCCGCTGACGTACGGCATGTGGTGACCGGCGGGCGGCAGATCGTCCGCGACGGGCGGCACCTGCTCGTACCGGACGTGCCCCGCGCGCTCGCCGAGTCCATCGCGGCGCTGCGGCGCTGACGGAGCCCCGACAGAAGGCCATCCACCCCGTGAAGGACAGCCACACCCCCATGACCACGACGGCCATCACCCACATCGGCAGTCTCGTCACCAACGACACCTCCCTCGGCACGGGTCCCCTCGGCCTGCTCCAGGACGCGACGGTCGTCATCGACGGCGACCGCGTCGTCTGGGTCGGCGAGACCAGCAAAGCACCCGCCACTGACAACGCCGTCGACGCCGGCGGCCGCGCGGTCCTGCCCGGCTTCGTCGACTCGCACTCCCACCTGGTCTTCGCCGGCGACCGCACCGCCGAGTTCAACGCCCGCATGTCCGGCCGGAGCTACAGCGCCGGCGGCATCCGCACCACCGTCGCCGCCACCCGCGCCGCGACCGACGCCGAGCTGGAGGCGAACCTCCGCCGCTATCTGGACGAGGCGCTGCGCCAGGGCACCACCACCCTGGAGACCAAGTCCGGCTACGGGCTGAGCACCCACGACGAGGCCCGCGCCCTGCGCATCGCCGCCGCCCACACCGACGAGGTCACCTACCTCGGCGCCCACGTCGTGGCCCCCGAGTACGCGGACGACCCCGACGGCTACGTCGCCCTGGTCACCGGCGAGATGCTGGACGCCTGCGCCCCGCACGCCCGTTGGTGGGACGTCTTCTGCGAGAAGGGCGCCTTCGACGGCGACCAGTCCCGCGCGGTCCTGGAGGCGGGCCTCGCCAAGGGGCTCCAGGCGCGCGTCCACGCCAACCAGCTCGGCCACGGGCCCGGCGTCCGGCTCGCCGTGGAGCTCGGCGCCGCCTCCGCCGACCACTGCACCCATCTGACCGACGCGGACGTCGACGCCCTCGCCCAGGGCTCCACCGTCGCCACGCTGCTGCCCGGCGCGGAGTTCTCCACCCGCGCCCCGTGGCCCGACGCGCGCCGCCTGCTCGACGCGGGCGTCACCGTCGCGCTCTCCACGGACTGCAACCCGGGCTCGTCCTTCACCAGTTCCGTGCCGTTCTGCATCGCGCTGGCCGTACGGGACATGGGGGATGACCCCCGACGAGGCCGTCCGGGCCGCCACGGCCGGCGGAGCGGCGGCCCTGCGCCGCACCGACGTCGGCCGGATCGCCCCCGGCGCCCGCGCCGACCTCGTCCTCCTCGACGCGCCCTCGCACGTCCACCTCGCCTACCGGCCGGGTGTGCCGCTGGTGTCGGCGGTCTGGAAGGGCGGCGTCCGCGCGGTGTGACCAGGGCCGCCCCGTAAGTCCGTTGTGCCGGGGCCGCCGTGCGGCGAAAGTGATCCGATGAAGACGATCGGATTGCTGGGCGGCATGAGCTGGGAGTCCACCGCCGAGTACTACCGCCTGCTGAACCGGCTGACCCGCGAGCGGCTCGGCGGCCTCCACTCCGCCAGATGCGTGCTGTACTCCGTGGACTTCGCGGAGATCGAGCGGCTCCAGGTCGCCGGCCGCTGGCAGGAGGCGGGGGAGATCCTCGCCGACGCCGCGAAGGCGCTGGAGGCGGCGGGGGCGGAGCTGCTGCTCCTCTGCACCAACACACCATGCACAAGGTCGCGGACCAGGTGGCCGCCGCGACCTCCGTCCCCCTGCTGCACCTCGCGGACGCGACCGGCCGCCGCGGTCCGTGCGGCGGGGGCGCGCAAGGTCGCCCTGCTGGGCACCGCGTTCACTGATGGAGCAGGCCTTCTACAAGGACCGCCTCGCGCGGCCGGGCGAGCCTGACGAGCGTACTAGGGTCCGGGACGAGGAGCCGGCGGACGACCGGCACCGGGTCATACTACGAGGAGTGTGCGCGGGGAGGACCGTCCGAGAGGAGCTTCGCGGCGATTTGGGGTGGGTGGTGTGTGTGTCATGGGAGTGGCGCAAGCGCGCGCTACCGGGAGGATATCGCAAGCGTCTAGCGTCCGCCGACCGGTCGCGGAGGGTGTGGTGCCTGGCTTGCGCCACCGCAGATCGAGCTCCTCAGTGGGCGAGGGGACAGCCGGTGACCTGTCGGCTACTTTCCCCACACGCGCGGACTGCACTGCGGAGGCGCTGGCGGCGCGTGGAGGTAGGGCGCTGCGGGGACGGCCGGACTGCAGGCGCCTCAGCGATCGCTCCGTCCACGGCCAGGCGCACGAGCCCCATGAGGAAACAGCGCGCCGCCGAGGACATCAACACCACGCCGACCTTGGCCGGTTCGACGGCCGGATCTCGGACGTCGGCGGCGTACAGCTTGAGCGCCGCTCCGACGGCGAGGTGACCACTCCTTCGGGAGTTTGACCCGACGCCACGGTTCATTTCTCCTCCCTTCCGCTCCGTCGGCATCAGCCTAGGAAGGGGGGAGGGGCGCGCGTCGGCCCGCGGAGGATGTGCCGCTGCATCGTCGGCGGGACCGTGGGCCGTTGTGCAGGGGGTGTCGTGTGCGGGCTTCGCCCGCTCTTGTGCGTCGGGGCGTCGGGTGGTCCCTCGCGGTGCCGGACGGGCTGGATGGCCCCGGTTTCCGCCTTTCTCCGTTTCCCGCGGGGACCCCGGCCCCCGCTCCGCCCTTCGGGCGCGTGGAGCGGGGCTCTGCCCCTGCACCGGCGGGGGCTCCGCCCCCTGCGCCCCTGTGTGGGTCCCGGAGCTTCGGGCGGGGGGCTCGCCCTGCGCCATATGGCGCTGTCCTGTACCTCGGCGGGGCCCTACGCGTGCAGACCTCGGTACTTCGCGGGGGCTTTGCCCAGCCCCCGCGGGCGCTTTCCTGCACCTCGGCGGGGGCTTCGTCAATGCCTGCGGGCTGTAGTGCCTGCGGGGCTGTCCGCACCTCGTGGGGGTTCTGCCCTGAACCCGGCGGGGCTTGTGCCTCCCGAGCCCGGCCCGGGCTCGGGTCCCGCACCCCACGCGGGTCCTGCCCCCAACGGCCGCACCACCAGGCAGCTTCGCGCTGCAAACCCCGGCCGGAGCGCCGCCCGAACCCGGCGGGGCTCCGCTCCCGTGCGCCTCAACGGGCTGTTTCGCCTGGCAGCCGGGGGCCGCACCCCCACTTCGGCGAGGCCGCGCTCCGCCACCTCCCGGCCCATCCCGCCGCGCGGAGAGCGCCAAGAGCGACCGGCGCCCGGCGGGCCGTCGCGCGCGGCGACAGTGACCGGCCGGTCACTCGTGTCCGAGCAACCCCCGGCGCAGCCGCCACCAGCGTGCGCGGACAGGCAGGTGGCACACGTGCATCTGCGAGATGCCGAGCTCGTCGCCGATCTCCGATCGGGTCATGTTGGCGACGCAACCGCAGGGAGAGGATCTCCGGTCGCGCGGCGCGAGTTCGGCGATCAGCGGCCTTCAAACGGACTCGACGTGTAACTCGACGCCTTCGAGGTCGTGGTCCCTCGTAGCCGATTAGCGCTGCGCACGCGCCGTCCCGTCGCCGCCGTCGTCGGCCTCTGAGCGTGCGTACGCAGATCCAGGAGCTGGCCGTAGTACGCGTATAGCGCTCGTCGCCCCAACTCATAGCGCCCTGCGACTGACCTCGTCTACTGGGAGATAGCCGCAGAGCGTGCGGCTGCGCGAGTTCCACTCGACGAGGTGCGGCCGAGAGCGCGTCCAGGCGCTGTGGCGCGAGCTCTAGTCGCCGCGCCTTAGGCGAGCGCAGGCGGAGCTCTGGAGCGTGCTTGCGGGACGCGCGCGCACCGGACCATGCTCGGCTCAGCCGCAGAAGCGCTGGATCTCGCCGATGACGGTCGGACCATCGCCGATAGGTAACGGCGAATCTCGACCGCGGCATGAGCTCGAAGCGGATCGAATGGCCTTGATGGAGCGCGACTGGTGCCGACCTGCCGATCGAGTCTCCATCGTTCGCTGCGGGTGCTGAGAAACCGGAGGACGGCGAACCTGACCAGCGACCAGCCCGATTCAGTTCGACGAGGGTGTTGCGCACGCGTAGTGGCCTACTCGTGCGTCCCTTCTCGTGAGCGATTCCAGGCGACGCGAATAGAGGGTACTTGACAGGTGCGCCCGGCGCGTACGAGACGCGGTTACCACCTCGTCGTAGCGGAGGGATGGTCCGGCGAGCGAGTCGGCCAGAAGCGTAGCGAATGGTGCCGACGAGGCGCGTCTCCGGGGCCCTCAGCGGAGATGGCGTGACCGCAGCAGACGGCGTGCCTCCAGAGCGGAGGCGGGCTCCCGACACATAGGAGGGGGGACGCGCCGGTTGTCGAGCCGGCGTGACGGTGGGACAGGTCTCTCCATGCGTCTCATCGGACATTATGGCCGCCTGTAGCATGAGCTCGTGCTGCGGTTTGCGGCGCCTCCGAGGCACGCCGAGTCGTCGGGCGGTGTACAGCACTACTAGCCGCTATACCGAGTCTTCTACCTACGGCCTTGAGCAAGTCTGCGAATGTCTGACATAACTAGTCCGCAAATGCCTCGGAAGTATGACTTTCGGCGCCGTATGGAACGCGTACGTGGTTGCCGCACTGTCCTCAGCGGGCATGGACCACGCCACGGCGCGACACCTACGGAGGGTAGCGCGATGAGAAGCGTGACGCATACCATTAGGGAAAAAGTAGTCAGGCGTTCTGTGAAGCGCGGCACCCGCGTTGCGCGTAAGAGAGCTGTCCGCCGGCACGGTCGCCAGCGCTCCGTCGTGATCACCGAGCAGGTGAGCTCGATCACTCATCACGAGCCGAACTGCTCCGCCGCAACCTCCCCTATCGAAAACTGCGCCGCGGAGCCCGGTGCACGCGTCGTGGTCGACTGCTCACAGCTCGAGTTCTGCGACTCCACCGGACTCAACGTCCTGCTCGGCGCCACGGCTGAAGGCCGAGGCCACGCGGCGGGGCCGTGCACCTGGCGGCGATGCGCCCCCATGGTGGCCCGGGTCTTCGAGATCACCGCGGGCGGCGCGGTCTTCGTCGTCCACGGCACGCTCGACGCCGCGCTGCCGAGTAGCGGCCGTCCGGCCCCCACCCGCCCTGCCACGCGAGCCGCGTCACAGGTGTACCGCGGCGCACGGCCGGGCAGGAGCCCAGCTGAATCCGCCCGCACGGGCGGACCGATTCCCTTTTCCCAGTTCTCTATCGCGATCATCGGTAGAGGTGAAGCCGCTGATGCAAGCACCACCGGCCGTCCCCGGCCGGACGCCGGCGCGAGCCCGGCCCGGATGGCGCACGGTTCCGCCGCGGCCCTGGCCCCCACCGGGCAGGACGGGGCCGTCTCCGCAGGCTCCGCCTCGTCGGCGTCGGCGGCGCGGCTCCCCATGTCGCTGCGACTTCACCCGCCGGGCCCTCACCCAGACTGGGGCTGCGCTGCCGGCGCTCACCGCCGCACCACCGCGCCGCCGCCGAGGACGTCCTGCTCGTCGTCTCCGAACTGGTCACCAACGCCTGCCTGCACGCCGGCGGCCCGGAGGAGCTGCTCGATGACCCGGGGGACGAAGGTGCTGCGCCTGGAGGTCTCCGACCTCGGCGCCGGCGAGCCCTCCCCCGCACCCACCGCACCGCGCGGGCCGCCGCCGGGCGGCCACGGCATGTTCCACTCGTCCAGCGGCTCTGTCTCGACTGGGGGGTCGTCGCGCCACGAGGGAGGCGTCGCCAAAGACCGTCTGGGCGGAGCTGGCGGCCCCGGGATAGGCCGCGCGCGGGAACGGGGCACCCGGCGACCACCGCGGCCCCGCGAGAACGGCGGAGAGCAGCAGAGAACGGCGGAGAAACGCCGGAGGGCCCCCCGGCGCACCATTGCGGCGCGGGGGCCGCTCCCCGCTCCGTGGGCCGTCGTCCCGTCAGTGGACGTCGCCCCATCAGCGCCCTCGATCTTCTTGCGGGACGTCCAGACCGCCACACCCGCCAGGCGCCGCGACGGCCCGCCTCGCCGAGGATGACCCCGAAGCCGTTGAGGTCCACGCCCGCCGTCGCCATCAGGGTCATGACGCAGTCGCCCGCGGAATGACCGCGAGGAACCAGACGCACCATCATCTGGTGGCGTACTTCTTCGGCGCCATCTCTCGTGGTCAGCGACAGACCCACGGGGGACAGGCAGAGTTCACCGAAGCGTCTGCAGCATGTAGATCACGATCAGCCACATCGGGCTGACGGTGGTGCCGCCCGTCGCCATCTTCATGGGGATGGCGAACAGCACGAAGGAGGCGCCGGCCAGCAGCATCAGCCGCGGAGCAACTTCACCGTGGAGCTGGGCTCGCGGCCCTTGCGGTGCCAGCTGTGACCCACATACGCGCGAAGACCGGGGCGATGAGCAGGACCCAGGCGGAGTTGATACGACTGGAAACCAGGTGGACGCGGAAGTGATGCCGAAGACGTTGTCCGTGGTCTTCTCTCTCGGCGATAGGTCGACATCGTCGAACCGGCCTGGTCGAAGATGCCCCAGAACACGGCGGCGGCGACGAAGAACCAGATGTAGCCGGTGACCTTGGTTCTGCTCCTCCGACGTCAGCTCCTTGTCCCGCTTGATGCGCGGGCCAGGACGAAGATCGGGACGACCCAGGCCGATCAGGGCGATCGCGCGACCAGGGCCCAGTTTGATCGTGAAGTGACCGGTGCCGACCACGACGCCGTAGAAGATCCCGGCGATGACCAAGCCAGATCAGGCCCTTGAGCAGCAGGAGTGCGCTCGGCGGGCGACAGCGGCATCGGACGGTGCTGCCTTCTTGGGAGTCAGCCAGCGGGTGCCGATGGGAACGCCACAAGGCCCAGGCCCATGCCGACCGCGGCGAGGGTGAAGCCACAGGTGCAGCTGACCTGCTGGCGCGACGGTGCGATCCACCAGCGCGGGCGCCGAGGCCACCGAGGTTGATACCGATGTAGAAGAGCGTTGAAGCCGCCGTCGCGCGCGGGTCCTTGGGCCGTTGTAGAGGTGGCCGACCATCGTCTGAGATGTTGACTTCAGCAGACCCGAGCCGATCGCCACCAGTGCCACCGCGAAGAGGTGGGCCTTGTGCCGGGCAGCGCGAGCAGCAGGTGGCCGCACATGATCACGCCGGCCGCGATGGCCACGTCTTGCGCGGGCCCCACACCCGGTCGCCTGACCAGCCGCCGGGGCATGGCCAGCAGGTAGACCATCGCCACGTACACCGAGTAGATGGCCAGCGACGTGGACTCCGGCAATGGCAGACCGCCGCCCTGGCTACCGGACTTGGCGTCCGGGCCCGCCGGAGATCAGGTAGAGGACGAGAAGGGCGCGCATTCCGTAGTAGGAGAAGCGCTCCCACATCTCGTCACGGAAGAGGGGGCCAGGCCGAGGGGGTGGCCGAAGAGGGTCTTGCCAGCCGGAGACCGGGGTGTTGTCCCGGGCCGGTTGATCCTTCGTCACGGCTGGACGCCATGTGGTCGACCTGGGTTCCGAGACGCGGGTGGAGAGCTGCTGCGCGCCCGTATGGGGGTTGGCCGGCACCGGTTACGGCACCGCTCGCCCCCACGCCCTTGGGGTTCGCCTCTCTCTGGGGAGAGCCGGCAGAGCGGCCGTACTCCGGGATCCACGCCCCCGCGCTCCTTCGCGCGACGGACCCCGGCCGTCAGGTCATTCACTGGGACGAACGGGACCAGGCAGCGATCGGGTTCCGGGCCCGTGCACACGCGGGACCTCCGGCGTTACCGTCGTGCCGAAGAGTCCCCCATTGGTGCCAAGACTTCCGGTAACCATACGTCACACCCCGCCCCGGTTTGGAGGGGGTTGAGACGTGGATCACAGTGATATACGGAACCATTCGCGCCGGTTCAGGAGTGGTAGAAGGGTCGGCAATCCGTTGCCGCCCGTGCTCCGGAGTGCGCTCTGACGTGCGCCCGAGCGGACTACCATCACCTCCATGACCCGAGTACTGCTCGCCGAGG
>NZ_BAAAXZ010000010.1:0-21561 GCF_039535865.1 Streptomyces thioluteus | reverse complement strand
GCATTCCGCTGCCCCCCCCGCCATGTCTGAATCCACCTCTTGTTTGCTGTTTGCTGATCGATCGCGACGATCTCGGGTCGTGGGGTGTCTCGTTGAGTCCCGCCTCCTGAGTCGCGTCGCGGGCGCCCTGTCTGGTACTTTCAGATGATTCGCCCTTTAGCCATTACCTTGGGGTAGGGTTGTGCCGTATCTGGACATTTAGACATGAGAATTACTTGTATATTGATCCCAGAGTGCTCCCGGTGTGGTTATCATAGGAAAGATTCGCGCCGATAAGGTGGATGGGAGGTGGGCACTGGTGCACCCTTACCATTCAGCCTTTCACGGTGTTCCTAAGATCTTACGTTTCGTCCCGCTGTTCTCCGCTATTCCCGCTTTCCCGACCACGGCCTGTAGCCGCTCCCCTATCCCTCCGTCCCTTTCCGTCTTCCCTCCCCGCTAACCGGCATTCACGATTCCCCCCAGCTTGATCGTGAATCCTTTTCCTCCGGCTTCTCCCCCCAGTCTTGATGACGTCCCAATCAGCGGAGCTTGGATCCTCCCCACACACAGCAGTGCATCACGCTTCGCCCCCCTTTCTCCAAACCTCTCCGTCCCCGGCTCGGGGTGCGGTCTCCTCGCAGCCGCACCGCAATTCAATCGACTAACTCTCGCACCCGCCCTCGCTTCGCCCCTCCTCCAAGCTCTCCCCAGGGAGGGCAAGGGACATGTGGTAGGGCGACACTCTGAAGGCTTTCACCGCAGGCGGATCAAGCGTGAGCCGACCCTGGCCGCTCCAGTTGTATTGTAACTTCGGTTCGCTTTTTCGTTCTTTTCTTCTCTCCCATACTCATCCCCCGACTTTCCTCCCTCCGCTCTACGATTTCTCATCCCCCTTTCACTTATCATGATAACAAATTCAACACACCTGCCCCTCCCCGTCCCTCTCTCCGCACCTCTCCCACCCCGACAGCCTCGTTCTCTCCCTTCATTTGTTATTATGGCCTATCCTGTCGCCTTATGTCTCTCCCCCCCTAGCCCTACCTATCCTTTTGCTCCCTCCTTCCATATTCCCCCTCCCTCCCCTCAAATTTCTTCTCCTCCCCTCTCCCCGCGCCCCCCACCCCTACCATTCTGGCGTTTCCTGTCTCCTTCACCTTCGCTCCCTCTTCCGTTACCCCGGACCCACTGGTATCGTGTCCGGCACCCCCCCCGCCCCCCCCCCCCCCCCCCACCCCCTTCTACCGCATCCTTCACGCCCAACCTTCGTTCAACCCCCCCTGTGCTGGGGGTGTTTCGGTGGGCTGTTGTGTCGAAGTCGCTCGTTCTCTAGTGTAACGATTCGGGCTTGGTTTTTGGGGTGGTTGAGCGGTCTTGGTGTTGTTTGGGGTGTTGTCGATCTCGTTAGTCTTTTTTGTGTTCTCGGTTATGTCGAGGTTTTGTACCAGTGTGCGCTTGTTTGCGTTTTCGCGTGTTCGGTGATCTCGTTGTGGGATAATCTGTGTGTTGTGCCTCGATGGGGGGTTCGCGGGAGTATTGCTTGGTTGTTTGTCGTGGTCTTGGTATGGTCTTTCAGGTGTTCGTTGTGTGAACTTTGGGTGGGCGTGTCGGGATGTTCGGGGTGGGTTGTTTACGGTGGTGTGGGTGTATTTGCTATTTGCTTTGAGGGTTCGCATTGAGTTTGCTATGGTTGGTTATTTTTTGTGATTGGTTGATTGGTCTGTGGTGTGGGGTCTTGGTCTCGTGATTGTGGGTGTCATTGTTATTCTTCTTTGGTTGAGTTGTGTGGCTTTCGCGTTTTCTCGTCCTGTGTGTGGTTCGTCGTGGGAGGGTTTTAGTTTCGGGTGGGTCGGCGTGTCTCTGGTGGCTGATCGCGCTTCGGTAGGGCGTGTGGGCGCTGGTAGGTGGGGGTGTGTCGCTGGGAGGTTTGGGTTGGTCGCGTTTGGTTCGGGAGGACGGGTTTGGATGGTATGTTTTTCGTGTCCGTCGGGGGTGTGGAGGTGCTCGCTGGGGGTCGATCGGCGGGTCGGGGGGTTGTGTGGGCGGGTGCCGCCCGCTCGTTCAACTCACTCGTAGAGTAACGACCCGCATCCACGCCGAGACGACCGCCACCGCATCCGGCGCACTCCTGCACCCGCGCCTCGAACACACCGACGCCGTACTCCCCGGCACCCCCACCACCGAGCTACAGACCCCACACGCCCACCACCCCATGAGACGCTCTACTGCTCACTCAGCATCATTCCGACAGCAGACCGACGAGCGACGCGCCGGTCGGCGTCCTCGACCAGCCCGCCACAGCCGTCAGGAGCCGTACAGAGTCGTCGAGGAGTCGCGTCCGCGTCGCGCGCGGGTGCAGCTGTCGGTGTCTGTGTAGTCGAGACGCAGCAGCGCAGCCGTGGGCCGTGGGACGACGACGAGGTTCAGCGGTAGTGGCGCTTGTCGTAGGCGGTGGCTGCGCGTGGGTGACCCGCAGCCGGTGGCCTCGATCCACGGCCGGTGGTGGCGGTCGGCGCAGTATGTTCTCGAAGCGACGACGGTGTCGAACAGGTTGCCCGGGCCCCGCCGCCCGCGCTGGATCTCCGTCATGCCCAGGTGCTGGTGGGAGCATGGCAGGGCACCCTGTTCGGCCTGACGCGTGCGGCGAGATCCGCTCCACGTGTCTGCGTCCACTCCCGCTACCCGGACGGAACGGTGATGAATGACAGAGCCGATCAGAGCTCTCTCGATACCATGTGAATCTCGGCGTAAGCGTCCCGTAGTATGCGGCACGGCACAACGAGATCCACGTCGTCCGTGCCCGGTCATCCGGTCCGACGAGCACACCCCACGCACATACTGCACCAGCGTGTTGAGGTCACGCCGTCCCGGCGAGACCTGACGTGTGCTATCGTGGAGTGCCGCCCTGTCGTCCCCGCGTCGAGTGTGTGACAGCACAGCCGCTCGGGCAGGGGCGCGGAGCCCGTTTCGTGGCGGGTGCGGACGGCCAGGTACGTCGTTCGGCCCCTGCCATCGTCCCCGGCTCCAGCGGTCCCACGCCGCCGTCCGGTCCTGCTCCGCGAGCCAGTGTCAGGTAGTGCGCGGTAGTGCGTCGTCCTGGGCAGGGCGGAGTCGTCCCCTCCGGACGCGTAGAGCCGTGTACAGCGTCGAGGAGTTCATTGAATGTGGATGGGGTCGAGGACCAGCGTCCGTGAGGATGTGGTGCTGGGTGACGACCAGTGGAGTGGCGTTCGCCGCCCAGGCGCACCAGGGCGAACCGCATGAGCGGCGCCGCGACAGGTCGAAGCGCGCCGCGGCCCGCTCGGCGGTCAGGAAGTCGTCCAGTGCGGCATCGGCATCGGCATCGGGGAGTGCGGACAGATCACGTCCTGCCAGGGAGCTCGGTGCCGTCCTCGATGATCTGGACCGTCGGTCGAGGCCCTCGTGTGGAACGCCCGCCGCAGGTTTTGTGTGGCGTTCCAGCATGCGCTGTCCCCGCGCGCCCGCAGGGCCTTGCGTCCACGGAGCCGTCGAGGCGCAGCGCCATCTGGACGGTGTAGACGTTCGTGTGGCCCGTGCTGGTCGGCGAGGGAGTGGAAGAGCATCCCTTCCTGGAGCGGCGACAGGGCCAGACGTCGGCCAGTTCGGGTGGTGGTCCTCGAGTCGGGCGATCTGCCGGTGGGTGAGTCGACGAGTCGAGTCGCTGGGGGTGCGGCCGCGGGCGCGGGGCTCTCGGCGTGTGCGCCGATGGCGGCGAGCGCGGCCAGCCAGGCGTCGGCGAGGTCCTGGACGGCGTCGCGGGTGAGGCGGGCCTCGGGCCCGGTGAAGGTGGCGCTCAGCTCGGAGCCGTCGGAGGAGTCGACGGTGACGGCGTTGATCATCAGCGGGTGCGGGGCCCGCCATGCGCGGGTCCAGGGCCGCCGAGCGACGGTTGCCGGGGACCTGCTGCCAGTCCACGGCCGGTTTGTGTCGGCGCCCCTGGAGGGCACGGTGAAGCGGCCGACGTGTAGTTGACAGGAGACCTGGGGACCGCGAGTTGGGCGAGGGCCGGTGGCGGTCTCCGGGTTGAGGTGGCGCAGCAGTCCGTAGGCGAATCCGTTGTCGGGGACGGCGCGGAGCGTGCTCCTTGACCTGTTGCAGGCGGCCGCGGCCGACCGCGGGCCCGCCGGTGCGGAGGTCGGTGGCCGGGACGTGTTCACGGTCGAGCCGGACCGCGCCGTGCTGGTGAACCAGCCGACGGTACGGGGCGGTGTCGGCGCCGACGAAGGCGTCCTGCCGGCCGTGGCCCTCCAGTTCGACGAGGGTGGCGGTGTGGCGGGGGTCGTCGGTGCCGGGCGGCGAGGGCGACGGCGAGCCCGGTGAGGCAGCACCTCGTTGGTGGTGGAGTGGCAGCGTGTGGCGGGCACCCGGGCCCAGCATAGTGCCTCGGTGAGTCCGGCCGGGACGGTGACGCGCAACGAGGCCAGCGTAGTCGGCGGTGTCGCGCGCGGGCCGGCCGTCGGCGTCGGGCGCGCCCGGAGGCGCGTTCGGGCCGGGACAGCATCTCGGTCCACTGCGGCAGTGTCGTGGTGGACCGGTCTTCCCGGCGCAGTTCCGTGAGCTTGCGGGCGCCATTGCCGGAACGAGGTGCCGACCGGCGCCAACTCCGGCTTCTTCCCGCGAGTACAGCGTTGCCCGCGGCGGCGAGGTCGGGTGAGGCAGGATGCGCCAGGAGACGCCTGTCCACCACCAGTATGCATAGGATCGTCAGCAGCAACCGGCACGGCTCTACGGGGCCGTTGTCGAACCAGACGGCCTGCTAGCATGACCGCGTCGCGCGGCGCCCAGCCGGTCCCGTGCCTGTTGCCGCGTGGTGGACGAGGAGTTCGCGTGCCGGCGCTCGTCGTCGAGACCGGCGGTCGCTCCACCCGGTGAGGTGGCGGCTCGACACAGCGCGGCACCGTGCCGTGCGGGTAGCGTCTGAGCGCCCAGCCTGCGCCGCCCTGCACATCGCCTTCCGCGTCCGCCCTCGTCCTGCCGCACGATGCGGGCCCGCAGCATGTCTCGTGGTGGTCGACGAGCGCCTGCAGTAGCGCCTCGCCGAGGCCGTGCGCGACCGATGCCGGCCGGCACCTGCACCAGCATGGACTGGTGGAGTGCGTCGAAGGGGTGGGCCGGGTTCGAGGAGCCAGTGCATCACGGGTGTCAGAGGCACCGGGCCGGTGCCGTCGTCCGTCTCCGGCGCGTCGCGCCGGCGTCCGTCAACGGCCGCACCCTGCGGCCAGCGCCTCGGGTGTCTGGTGCTGAAGACGTCGCGGTGCGAGAGGTCGAGGCCGTGCTCGCGGGCCCGGGTGACCAGGACGATGGAGCTGATGCTGTCGCCGCCGAGGGCGAAGAACCGTCGTCGACGCCGACCCGGCCGGCGTCGATGCGAGGACGTCGGCGAAGAGGGCGGTGAGTGCTTCTCCAGCGGGGTGCGGGAGCGCGGGCGGGGGTCGTGCGGGTGTAGTGGGTGGGCGGGCAGGGCTTGTGTCCAGCTTCCCGTGGGGCGTCAGGGGCAGCGTGTCCACGACCACCACGGCCGACGCACCATGTACTCGGGCAGCCGGGCGGCGACGGCCTGCTTGACCCGGCCCGCGTCGACGGGGCCGTCGGGCACGACATAGCCGACCAGGCGCCGGTCGCCCGGCCGGTCCTCACGATCACGGCCGCGGCGCTCGTCACGCCGGGGCACGCGCTCAACGCCGCCCGATCTCGCCGAGTTCGATGCGGAAGCCCCGCAGCTTCACCTGGTCGTCGGCACGGCCCAGGAACTGCAAGCGTTCCGTCGGCGTTCGCACAGCACCAGGTCGCCGGTGCGATACATGCGGGACCCGGCGGGCCCGTACGTGTCGGCGACGAAGCGCTCCGCGGTCAGCCCCGGCCGGCTTCAGATAGCCGCGCGCGGACAACCGGCCCCGGGTCACTACAGCTCCCACTAACGGGCACCCCGGAGGCACCGGGGACAGCCCGCCTGTCCAGGACGTAACGTCCGCACGTTGGCGACTCGGACGGCCGATCGGCGTCACGACGACCAGCCGACGGCGACCTCGCTCAACGTCGCGCACACCGTGGTCCTCCGTCGGAACCGTAGAGGCGTTGAACAACGGCCGCCGCGCGACCACGTTCCCGAGCTCCGGCACCGAGGGCCTCAGTCCGCCGACGATTCAGCGTCATCCCTCTCGGCAATCCGCCTCCTCGACAGCACCCTCAGCACCACCGTGACGGTAGCCGCGTGTGCAGTGGGGTTGTTCATTACCCTCGTTCGCTCCGCCCAGGAGTTTCTGAGGAGGTCCGGGCCGGGCGTGTAAGCGGCGTCTCCAGGCGTCTCCAGTACGGCGCGGCGCCGTCAGCGGGGCCGGTGCACAGAACTCCGACTGCGGCACGTCTTTCGGAGCTTGTAGCGACAGTAACGCAGCACTCCTGCAGAGCCGGGGCCTGAATTCCCCCACCGCTCGCTCTGCGCGAGCGGCGAAGTTGGCCATCCCCGTTGTCTGGACGGTGACTGCCCTTGGGGGTGCCGGTCGACCCCGAGGTGTAGACGACGTACTCCGGGTGCTGTCTTGGATCCTGGGCGGTGACCCCGGTCTGCGTCGTGAGGTCGGACGCTCTCAGACTCCCCGCAGGCGCTCTCCGGACCCGCGGGGTCGTCGAGGACGACGACGGCCGTGTCCGTCCTGCTTCCGGCAGGATGCCGGCTGGTGGCCGAGTGGCCAGGACGAGGCCGGGGCGGGCGTCCCGGCATCATGAAGCGGATTGCGGTTCGGGCCAGGTGTAGGATGGTTGTCCAGCGGCAGATAGGCGTGTCGCCCGTCTTGAGCACGGGCGAGCAGTCGCGGTTAGACAGTTCGGGGACCGGGGTAATGCCAGGGCTACGATTCCTCTCGGGGCCAGACGCCTCTGCTCGACCATCTATACCGGGCTATCGCCGTTGGCGCGGGCCGTTGGCTCCGCATACGAGATGTGGACGCCGTCTAGCTATGAGGGGCACTCGCGTCGGGCGGTGCAGGCACGCCGCGTGCGCCTGGACAGCATCGTCTACGTCCCCGGCACGTGCTGTGCGTGTCGGTTCCACTCGTCAGAGGCGAGCCTAGCCGCTCGTCGTCCGACATCAGGTCCGAACGACCCGACGCGCCGACTTCCGGTTCCGGCGCACCGCGCTTGAGAATGCGGGATCCGGCCGCTCGGCCATGGCGGTGACCGTTGCCGTGGATCGAACAGGTCGGGTGCGGTAGAGAGATCACGCCGTTTGTACTCCCGCCGCGCGCCGTCGGCGTCCTGCCGGTTCGGCGAAGTCTGGACGGACAGATCCATACCCGGGCGCACTGGAGGCCGGGTACGGTCTGGGGTGGACGGCGTCATGAGCCCGACTCCGGTCCGGCGCGGGTGCCCGGGGGTGTTGTTGTGTGAAGGCCACAATGACCTGGAAGAGCTGAGTGATGGGCCCCAGGACCAGTGATCTGGATTGACGCGGTGCACTCGTCGAGGGCTCCGAAGGGGAATGCCTCCTGGTGGTGGGCGTTAAGTCTTGAGTGTTCGGTCTTCGGCGAGACATGCAACGGGTCTCAAGAGATTTCACGTGAACCGAAGGTCGGGTCGCCGGACAGTTCGGGCGCATTGACCGGGTGTTTGACGCAGGAAAGCCGATCAAAAGGTCGTCGAGCTCCTCCTCAACCACTCCCCGCGACCGGCCGTGTTCCGATGCGGGATTTCCGTCCCGGCGCCGAGGCGGTGTCAAGCGCACGCCCATAGCGTGCCTGCAATCAACCATGAACCACCCAGTCGTTCCTCGCGGGAGTCGGGGCCATGACGGTCATCGCCGCGGTGCAGCTCGGCGTCGATCTGCACCGATAACACCAACCGCGCCGCCGCGTTGCCTGGCCTGCCTCCGGGGGGGGTTAGGGGCGGTTCGTTGGGCAGTGTTCGAAGGCTTCTCCGGAGCCGCTGCCAAGGCCACTGGCTTCCATAGCCTAACTGGGCTGCGAGGCAGGCTGCTCCGGTCTTCCCTACCTCCGCAGCCCCCAGCAACTCGCGCTGCCACAGGGTGTAGTCCGCGTACTGGACCGGCAACGGCTCCCAGTCCGGGGCCCGCCCCGCGCACCGGGCCGCGTACGCCGCGCTCAGATCACGGGACAGCGGGCCCATCGACCAGCCGTCCCCCGCGATGTGATGGATCACCAGCACCAGAACGTGCTCGTCCACGGCGTCGGCGACGGTGAACAGGGCTGCGCGGACGGGCAGTTCGGAGGCCAGGTCGAAGGAGTACCGCACGGCGCGGTCCACCGCGTCCGCGAGCTCCGCCTCGGCAACCGTCCCGGTCTCGACCACCGGCCGCGCCTCGGCGACCGGACGGATGTCCTGGTACGGCTGCCCGTCCACATCAGGGAACACCGTCCGCAGCGCCTCGTGCCGCGCCACCACATCACCCAGCGCCGCCCGCAACGCCTCCGCGTCCAGCGCACCGGACAGACGCAGGACCACCGGCACGTTGTACGTCGGGCTCGGACCCTCGAAGCGGTACAGGAACCACAACCGACGCTGCGCAAACGACAACGGCACCATTTTTCTCGCGTTCCCCTCTGTCACAGCAGCAGCTCTAGCGCCGGTCTGTCCCCGCGCGATGTGGATACGGCTCCGGATCCGTATCCGGAAGGCTCACGTCACCCGGACATGGCCACCAGGACGCGGCGCGGTCCCGTGTACGGGCGGCGGCCGTGCGCCACGGCCACGTTGTCGATCAGCAGCAGATCGCCGTCGTGCCAGTCCACGTCCACGGCCGAGGCGAGGCCGTTGTCGCGTACGTGCGCCACGTACGCGTCGGGAATGGGAGTGCCGTCGGCGAACGTCACCGACTGCGGCAGCTCGTCCTCCGGCATCAGCTCGGAGAGCATCGTCGCGGTGTCGGCGTCGAGGCCGGCGAGGTGCCACTGGTCGAACTGGTTGAACCAGACCTCGTCGCCGGTGACCGGATGCCGCACCGTGGCGGGGCGCAGCTGCGTGAGCCGGATGCCGCCGTCCGCCTTCCATTCCCAGGTGACGTCGGCGTCCGCGAGGTGCGCCTCGACCTCGTCCTTGTCGGAGGTCTCGAAGGTGTCCTGCCAGCTCCTGCCGAAGCCGGCCCCGCTGTGCAGGTTCTGCGTGTAGCGGATCCCCTTGCCGAAGGCGGCCCTGACCTCCTCGTCCAGCGAGTTCAGCCACAGCGTGCCGTCGACCACCGGGGTGGCGCCTCCGGTGGCGGGCTGCCGCTCGCAGTAGAAGGCGAGCCGGGACGGCCAACGGCGGGCGTAGGACAGCTCGTTGTGCATCGAGATGGTGAACTCGGCCGGATACTCGGTCGAGGTGTAGACGTTGCTGCCCACCTTGGTGCGGGGCGAGTTGCCGTGGATGTACGAGAGGCGGTTCGGCAGCATCAGGTCGAGCGCCGAGTCGACCTGCTCCTTCGACGTGCCGAAGCCGCGGAAGACGAGGGCCTTCTTCGCGAGCAGCAGCTCGGCTGTGCCCGCCGTGTCGCCGATCGCCGCCAGCAGACCCTCGTGGTTCGCCGTCACCCCCGCGGTGTCCGGCGTCACCACATGAGGCGTCCAGTCGCTCGACTCGCTCACGCCAATTCTCCTCTGTTCCCTGTGCCTTCCGGCGCTACGGATGGTCCGGCTCGTTCTGCTCCCGGCCGCCGGCCGGGCCCCGCTCATGTCGTCCCGCGCGGCCGCGGCCGCAGCTTGGGCCTGGCCCTCCCCGGGCTCGTGAGGTTCTCGGCCAGCTCCGCCACCGTCGGCCTGGTGAAGACCGTCCGCAGGTCGACCTCCGCGCCGATGACCGTGCGGATGCGCCCGACGAGGCGCGTGGCCAGCAGCGAATGGCCGCCCAGATCGAAGAAGTTGTCGTCGATGCCGACCGACTCCAGGCCGAGGACCTCGGCGAAGAGCACGGCGAGCGCCTCTTCACGGCCGTTCCGCGGCGCCCGGCCGGAGGTGCCGACGGTACGGTCGGGCGCGGGCAGTGCCTTGCGGTCGAGTTTCCCGTTGGGCGTCAACGGCAGCCCGTCGAGCGAGACGACGGCCGTGGGCACCATGTACTCGGGCAGACGCCGGCCCAACTGCGCCCGCACCTCGTGCTGGTCGAGGGCCACGCCCTCCCCGGTCACCGCGTAGCCCACCAGACGGTGGTCACCGGGCCGGTCCTCACGGATCACGACAGCAGCACTCACCACACCCGGACAGGCCGCCAACGCCGCCTCGACCTCACCCAGTTCGATACGGAAGCCACGCAGCTTGACCTGATCGTCCGTACGCCCCAGATAGCGCAGAGTACCGTCCACGTTCCACGACGCCCGGTCACCCGTGCGATACATCCGCGCACCCGCCCGACCGTACGGATCCGCCGTGAACCGCTCCGCCGTCAGACCCGGCCGCTTCAGATACCCACGCGCCAGACCCGCACCCGCCAGATACAACTCACCCACCACACCCGGCGGCACCGGACGCAACCCCGAATCCAGCACATACACCCGCGTGTTCGCGATCGGACGACCGATCGGCGGGGCGATGTGGGGGTCGCCGTCCGCGGTGCACGGGTGGTACGTGACGTCGACCGTCGCCTCCGTCGGCCCGTACAGGTTGTGGAGATGCGCGGGCAGCACCGCGTGGAAGCGCGTCACCAGACGGGCGGGCAGCGCCTCGCCACTGCAGAACACCCGCCGCAGGGACGTGCAGCGCGCGGCCGACGGTTCGTTCAGGAACGCGTCGAGCATCGACGGCACGAAGTGCGCCGTGGTGACGCCCTCGCTCTCCACGAGTCCGGCCAGGTAGCGGGCGTCCTTGTGCCCGTCGGGCTTCGCCAGGACCAGGGTCGCGCCCTGGATCAGCGGCCAGAAGAACTCCCATACGGAAACGTCGAATCCGGCCGGTGTCTTCTGCAGCACCCGGTCGTCGGCCCCGAGACCGTACTCGGACTGCATCCAGCGCAGGCGGTTGACGACTCCGGAGTGCGGGACGGTGACGCCCTTGGGGGTGCCGGTGGAGCCCGAGGTGTAGATGACGTACGCCGGGTGGGCGGGGTCGGGTGCCGTGGCCGGATCGGTCGCGTCGAGCCCGGCCAACCGGCCCTGGACGGCGGGCTCGTCGAGGTAGAGCGCGGACGTCCCGTCCGCCCACAGGCCGTCGGTGGCCGTACGCGTCAGGACGAGGGTCGGACGGGCGTCCTCGACCATGAACCGGATCCGCTCCACCGGATACCCGGTGTCGATCGGCAGATACGCAGCCCCCGCCTTGAGCACCGCGAGCAGCGCCACGACCAACTCCGGCGAACGGGGCAGCGCGAGCGCGACGATGTGCTCGGGGCCCACGCCTCGCTCGGACAGCAGCCGGGCGAGACGGTTGGCACGGGCGTCGAGCTCGGCGTACGTGACGTGCACGCCGTCGGCGATCAGGGCGGTCGCACCCGGAGCGGCCTCGGCCCGGGCCCGGAACAGCTCGGGCACGGTGGCGGAGGGCACGGGCGTGGCCGTGTCGTTCCACTCCTCCAGCACCCGGTGCCGCTCGTCCTCGGACAGGACGTCGAGCGCGCCGACGTGCTGGGAAGGATCGGTCACGACCGTGCGCAGCACCCGCAGCAGCCGCTCCACCAGAGCGGCCACCGTGGCCTGCTCGAACAGATCGGTGCGGTACGCGACCGATCCGACGATCCCGTCCGGGGACCCGTCCCCGCCGTGCCGCTCGGCCAGGTGGACCGTCAGATCCATCCGCGCGGCCCCGATACGGGCCTCCTGCGGGGTCGCCTTCGCACCGGCGAAGGAGAGCTCGCCACGCGGGTTGCTGTTGAAGGCGAGCATGACCTGGAAGAGCGGGTGATGGGCCAGGGACCGCGTCGGGTTGAGCGCCTCGACGAGACTCTCGAAGGGCACGTCCTGATGGGCGTACGCGTTCAGGTCCGTCTCGCGGACGCGGTCCAGGAGTTCGGCGAAGGTCGGATCGCCGGACAGATCGGTGCGCAGAACGAGGGTGTTGACGAAGAAGCCGACCAGATCGTCGAGCTCCTCCTCACCACGACCCGCCACCGGCGTACCGATCGGAATGTCCACCCCCGCCCCGAGACGGTGCAACAGCACACCCAGAGCGGCCTGCAACACCATGAACACCGTCGTCTGCCGCGACCGCGCCAGCCCGATCAGCGCCCGGTGCAGCTCGGCGTCCACCCGCACCGGAACCGCACCGCCGTCGTTCCCGGCCTGCTCCGGATACGGACGGTCCGTCGGCAGCTCCAGACGCTCCGGAATCCCCGCCAGGGCCTCGCGCCAGTAACCGACCTGCGCGGCGAGCAGGCTCTCCGGGTCGTTCTCGTCGCCGAGAAGCCGGTTCTGCCACAGGGTGTAGTCCGCGTACTGGACCGGCAACGGCGTCCACGCCGGGGCCCGGCCCGCGAGCCGCGCGGCGTAGGCCGCGCTCAGGTCGCGGGACAGCGGGCCCATCGACCAGCCGTCCCCGGCGATGTGGTGGATCACCAGGACCAGCATGTGATCCTGCTCGCCGACGGTGAACAGCGAGGCCCTGAGGGGCAGTTCGGTCGCCAGGTCGAAGGGGTGGCGAACGGCGCGGTCCACCGCGGCCGCCAGCTCCCCCTCGCCGAGCGACTCGACGGCCACCTCGGGCCGGACCTCGGCGGCCGGACGGACGTGCTGGTACGGCCGGCCGTCCGCCTCCGGGAAGACCGTGCGCAGGGCCTCGTGCCGCGCCATCACATCGCCCAGCGCCGCCCGCAGCGCCTCCGCGTCCAGCGCACCGGAGATACGGAGCACCGCGGCGCCGTTGTACGTCGGGCTGGGACCCTCCAGCCGGTACAGGAACCACAGCCGGCGCTGCGCGGACGACAGCGGCATCCGCTCCGGACGCGCCGCGGGCAGGATCGGCGGGCGCACGGCGGTACTGCCGCCGAGCAGCCGGGCCAGGCCCCCCCACCGTGGGCGATTCGAAGAACGCCTTGATGCCGAGTTGCGCGCCCATCGCGCTGCGGATGCGGCCGATGACCCGGGCGGCCAGCAGGGAGTGCCCGCCGAGGTCGAAGAAGTCGTCGTCGACGCCGACGCGTTCGGGGTCGATGCCGAGGACCTCGGCGAACAGTCCGGTGAGGATCTCCTCGCGCGGGCCGCGCGGCGGCTTCTCCGGCCGGTCGTCGGTGCCGCCGCCGGTGTCGGCGGTGTAGTCGGGGGCGGGCAGGGCCTTGCGGTCCAGCTTCCCGTTGGAGGTCAGCGGCAGCCCGTCGAGGACGACGACCGCGGACGGCACCATGTACTCCGGCAGCCGCTCCGCCAGCCGGTCCCGTACCTCGGCGACGTCGACGCTTCCGCCGGCCTCCGGGACGACGTAGCCGACCAGACGGCGGTCCCCCCTCCTGCTCCTCGCGCACCACCGCGGCCGCCCGCGCCACCCGGGCGCAGCCGGTCAACGCCGCCTCGATCTCGCCGAGTTCGATGCGGAAGCCGCGCAGCTTGACCTGGTCGTCGGCGCGGCCCAGGAAGACGAGGGTGCCGTCGTCGTTCCAGCGCGCCAGGTCGCCGGTGCGGTACATCCGGGACCCGGCGGGCCCGTACGGGTCGGCGACGAACCGCAGGCCGGTCAGTCCGGGCCGCCGCAGATAGCCCCGCGCCAGGCACACGCCCGCCACGTACAGCTCGCCGGGCACGCCGGGCGGCACCGGGCGCAGGCCCGCGTCCAGCACGTACACCCGGGTGTTGGCCATCGGGCGCCCGATCGGGACCGGGCCGTCCGGCAGTTCGTCGCCCGGCTCGATCCTGAACTCGGTGCAGTTCACCGTGGCCTCGGTCGGGCCGTACACGTTCAGGACGGTCACGTCCGGGTGCCCGGTGCGCCACTTCCGCAGCGTCTCCCCGAGCAGGGCCTCACCGCCGAGCAGCAGTTCCTTGCGCGGGGACACCTCCTCGGGAAGACCATCGAGCAGAGCCAGGTGGCTGGGCGTGGCCTTGAGGAAGTCGCAGCCGAGGGAACGTATCTCCTCGTTGTCCTCGACGCCGCCGCCCTTCAGCTCCGCGAGGACCACGCGGCCGCCCGAGACGAGCGGGGTGAAGAGCGCGGTGATCGAGAGGTCGAAGGACAGGGACGTGTGCAGCAGCGCCGTCCCCCGGGCCCCCGTGTAGCGGCGGCGGGTGTCGCGCAGGTAGTCGACCACCGCCTCGTGCGGGACGGTGACGCCCTTGGGGGTGCCGGTGGAGCCGGAGGTGTAGATGACGTACGCGGGGTGGGCGGGGTCGGGTGCCGTGGCCGGGTCGGTCGCGTCGAGCCCGGCCAACCGGCCCTGGAGGGCGGGGTCGTCGAGGAAGACGGCCGGGGTGTCGTCGGACCAGAGGCCGGCGGCGGTGGTGTGGGTCAGAACGAGGGTGGGGCGGGCGTCCTGGACCATGAAGCGGATGCGGTCGACCGGATACTCGGTGTCGATCGGCAGGTACGCCGCGCCCGCCTTGAGCACCGCGAGCAGCGCGACGATCAGTTCCGGTGAGCGGGGCAGGGCGAGGGCGACGATGTGCTCGGGGCCCACGCCGCGCTCGGCCAGCATCCGGGCGAGACGGTTGGCGCCGGCGTTGAGGTCCGCGTACGTGACGTGCACGCCGTCGGCGACGAGGGCGGTGGCGTCCGGCGTTGCCCGAACCTGGGCCTCGAACAGCTCCGGGAGCGTGCCGGGCGGGGCGGACACAACGGTGTCGTTCCACTCCGTGAGGAGGCGGTGCCGCTCGTCCTCGGACAGGACGCCGACCGCGCCGACGTGCTGGGCGGGATCGGCCACGACCGTGCGCAGCACCCGCAGCAGCCGCTCTGCCAGAGCGGTCACCGTGGCCTGCTCGAACAGGTCGGTGCGGTAGGTGATCACACCGCCGATCCCGTCGGGGACACCGTCCTCGCCCTGCCGCTCGGCCATGTTGACCGTGAGGTCCATGCGGGCCGCCTGAACATCGGCGAACTCGCGCACGGCGTCCACCGCCGGGAAGTCCACGCTGGTGGGCGGCGTGTTGTTGAAAGCCAGGGTCACCTGGAAGAGGGGGTGGTGCGCGAGGGACCGTGTCGGGTTGACCGCCTCGACGAGGCTCTCGAAGGGCACGTCCTGGTGGGCGTAGGCGCTGAGGTTCGTCTCGCGGACGCGGTCGAGGAGTTCGGCGAAGGTGGGGTCGCCGGAGAGGTCGGTGCGCAGGACGAGGGTGTTGACGAAGAAGCCGACCAGGTCGTCGAGTTCCTCCTCGTCGCGGCCCGCGACCGGGGTGCCGATGGGGATGTCGGTTCCGGCGCCGAGGCGGTGCAGGAGCACGCCCAGGGCGGCCTGCAACACCATGAACACCGTCGTCTGGCGGGAGCGCGCGCCAGGGCGGTCAGGGCCTGGTGCAGTTCGGCGTCGATCTGGACCGGGATGGATGCGCCGTCGTATCCGGCCTGTTCGGGGTAAGGGTGGTCGGTGGGGAGGTCGATGCGGTCGGGGAGGCCGGCGAGGGTCTGTTTCCAGTAGCCGAGTTGTGTGGTGAGGAGGCTGTCGGGGTTGTTTTCGTGGCCGAGGAGTTGGTGTTGCCAGAGGGTGTAGTCGGCGTACTGGACCGGCAGGGGTTCCCATTGCGGGGCCTGGCCGGTGGTGCGGGCGGTGTAGGCGGTGCCGAGGTCGTGGGCGAGGGGGCCCATGGACCAGCCGTCCCCGGCGATGTGATGGATGACCAGGACCAGGACGTGTTCCTGGTCGCCGGTGTTGAAGAGGGCGGCGCGGAGGGGGAGTTCGGTGGCGAGGTCGAAGGAGTACCGCACCGTGCGGTCCACCGCGGCCGCCAGGTCCGTGACCGTTTCGACGGTCACCACCGGCCGCGCCTCGGCGGCGGGACGGATGTCCTGGTAGGGCTGGCCGTCCACGTCGGGGAAGACCGTCCGCAACGCTTCGTGGCGTGCGATCACATCGTGGAGCGCGGCCCGCAGGGCATCGGTGTCCAGGGCCCGGGACAGGCGCAGGACGACCGGCACGTTGTACGTCGCGCTGGGGCCCTCCAGACGGTGCAGGAACCACAGGCGGCGCTGGGCGAACGAGAGCGGTATCCGCTCCGGCCGCACCCCCGGCACCAGCGCCGGCCGCTCGACAGGGCTCGTCGCCGCTTCCACCGCCCGGGCCAGAGCAGCCACCGTCGGAGCGGAGAACAGATCCCGGATCGCCAGATCCGCCCCGACCGCGGCGCGGACGCGGCCGATCAGGCGCATCGCCAGGAGCGAGTGCCCGCCGAGCTCGAAGAAGCTGTCGTCGACACCGACCTGGTCCAGACCCAGGACCTCCGCGAACAGACCGGCCAGGATCTCCTCCCGCGCACCCCGCGGCGCCCGCGATGACAGAACCGTATAGGCCGGCGCAGGCAGGGCCTTACGGTCCAGCTTCCCATTCGGCATCAACGGCAACGCATCCACGACCACGACAGCCGACGGCACCATGTACTCCGGCAACCGCCCACCCAGACGACCACGAACCACCGCCGGGTCAACATCACCCACGACATAGCCGACCAGACGCCGGTCTCCCGGCCGGTCCTCGCGAATCAGGGCAGCCGCACTGACCACACCGGGGCAGGCCGCCAACGCGGCCTCGACCTCGCCGAGTTCGATACGGAAGCCCCGCAGCTTCACCTGGTCGTCCACACGCCCCAGGAACTGCAACGTGCCATCGGCATTCCAGCGCACCAGGTCACCGGTGCGATACATGCGGGAACCAGCAGGACCATAGGGGTCCGCCACGAACCGTCCCGCCGTCAGCCCCGGCCGGTTCAGATACCCACGCGCAACACCGGCCCCCGCCACATACAACTCACCGGGAACTCCTGGGGGTACCGGGGTGAGTCCGGCGTCGAGTACGTAGGTGCGGGCGTTGGGGATCGGGTGGCCGATGGGAGGGGTGGTGGCTCCGGAGAGGGGCTTGCTCATGGTGGCGCAGACGGTTGTCTCGGAGGGGCCGTATGCGTTGATCATCTGTCGGCCGGCGGACCAGCGTTCGACGGTGTCGGGGCCGCATGCCTCACCTGCGACGACCAGTGTCATCGCCTGTGGAATGCGTGTCGCGTCCATGACGCTCAGTGCGGACGGGGGCAGCGTGCAGTGTGTGACCGCCGGCGCTCGGTCAGGAGCCGTCAGCGCGTCATCCCGGGCGAGATGCTCGGCGTCGGCCACCACGAGTGTTCCGCCGGAGAGGAGGGCGGTGAAGATTTCCGTGCGGCGTGCGCTCGAAGCTCGGTGAGGCGCAAATTGCGAGTACGCGAGCTACCCGGGCCGATCAGCCCCTGGCCCTCGAGCAGGGACGAGATTGACCAACCCGTGTGGTGGGTCACCACGCCCTTCGGCACACCCGTGGAACCCGACTGTATATATGACGTACGCCGCATGCTGCCGAGCCGGTGCGCAATCAGCCGAGTCGCGCGTCGTCGAGGTCCGCTGCGGGACAGGGTCTCTCGACCACCGCATCGTCCACGGACGACAGCAGGGCATTCGCCGGCAGCTCCGCAGCGTGCGCCGCGGAGGCGAGTCACCAGCACCACGCCGGCCGCGAGTCCTGGAGCATGAAGCGTACCCGCTCCGCCGGGATAGTCGCGTCCACCGGCAGATACGCCGCACCCCGCCTTGCACACCGCAAGCACCGCGACCACCAGTTCCGGCGACCGCGGAAACGCCAGAGCCACAACTGCTCCGGCCCCACACC
This sequence comes from Streptomyces thioluteus, assembly GCF_039535865.1. Classification (NCBI taxonomy): domain Bacteria; kingdom Bacillati; phylum Actinomycetota; class Actinomycetes; order Kitasatosporales; family Streptomycetaceae; genus Streptomyces; species Streptomyces thioluteus. The sequence goes on along the minus strand of NZ_BAAAXZ010000010.1, from coordinate 3,876 downwards.
CCGCTCCACCAGCAGACCGCGCCAAACGATTCGCCCGCGCGTTCAACTCACCGTAGGAGTAAACGACACCGCCATCACCCGAGACGACCGCCAACCGCATCCGGCGCCTCCGCAACCCGCGCCTCGAACACACCGGACGCCGTACCCTCCGGCACCCCCACCACCGAGCCGCTGCTCCACACCCCCACCACACGCTCACGCTCATCAGCCGACAGCAGGCTGATGGAACCGATCGGCTGCTCCGGGCGGGCATCAGCCATCCGCTCCAGGAAGAGCAGGAATCGTGCGACGTGGGCGTCCAGTTCCTCCTGGCTGTACATGCGGTCGTTGGGCGTCGAAGTACACCTCGATTCCGCCGTCGCGCGCGCCTTCGTGGAAGGCGACGGAGAAGTCGTCGGTGTAACGCTGCGGAGGCTGCTCGCTTTCGCGGGTGGCCGCCGAAGTTGAGTCGTATGTCGAATGCCATGACATTGACGACGGGACCGTAGGGGAGGCTTTCCCCGGACATCCAGGTGAGTTCCCGGCGCAGGTCCTCCATGCGGTACCGGCTGTGCCGGGAGGCGCGGGTCGTCTGGGCCCAGACCTGCTTCGCCAGTTTGGACAGCGGCAGTTCCGGCCGCACCGTGACGTGCAGCGGACGACGTTGACGGTCATTCCCGGGTATTGCGCTCGACCTCGTCCAGACGGCCGGACACGGAGTCCGCACGGATATGCGCTTTCGGTGACGCCACCGACGTAATGCGGCCGTTGCGACCACTGCCGAGTACCGACCAGCTGACGCCGAGTCGGGTGGCGGCGGAACGCAGCTGATCCGAAAGGGAGGCGCTGAGCGCGATCGCCTACGAGAATTCCTCTCCGGCCTGCTGTAGGGACGACCGGAAAGGCTCACCGGGTCGGGTGCACCGCGCAGACGCTTGAGCCAGTACCGGCGGTCGGCTTCGTACTCCTCCGAATCCCGATAACGTCCGTCGCGTTCCAGCAGGTTATGGAACGAAGGAAGCGGAGTGCCGCCGTCCGGCTGGCCCGCCGCCATGTCCGAGTAGACCTGGGCGGTGCGCCGGGTGATCAGCGCGGAACTCCAGGCGTCCATGACGACGTGGTGATAACGGCTGTACAGAATGTGGAGGTTCGGGCCGACTGTGAGCAGTGCGGGCGCATACAGCGGCCCCTGCGCGAGGTCGAATGAGGTGTCCATGTCCGACCGCATCCACGCCTCGGCAGCCGCGTTCGGATCCATTTGTCCGGTGAAGTCCAGCCGCCGAACGGGCACGTGGCCGGCGCTGAGGGTCTGCATCGGACCGTCCGGACCTTCGGCAATGGCGAGCCGCAGAGCCTCTGCTTCTTCGAGGACAATCCGGTGCGCTTTCTCGAGAATGTCCGGATCGACCGGTCCGTGAATCTCGACGCGCTCACCGACGTTGTAGACCGAGCCGCCGGGGCCCAGGGAAGCGGCGAACCAGACTCCCAACTGGGCGGCGGTCAAAGGCCATTGTTCATCCAGTAGATCCGGCACTCCAGGCCCCCCCGCAGCGACTTGCACTCACCCGCGGTCACTCGCCGGAACTTCCTGCATGGTTACACATCGCGCCATGCCGCGGCACACGGTCCCACAGGCGTTGTCAGTGTGGCACCCGGGGTTCGGCGGGCGATGACCCCGACCGTGTTGAATGCGCCACAACGCGAGTGGTCCCGATCCGCCCTACGTGGTGTCAAAACGGGCTCTGAGCTGGGCGGTTCGATGAGACGGCAGGCATCGCGGGTGACAGGTTCCAGCCGCTGTAGTAGCGTCTGGCCAGGCTCAGCGCCGCGTGGCCGAGAAGGACTTTCAGCACGGGGAGAGCGAAGCCGTGGAAAGACTTTCTCGGGGGGAGAACTCACAGGCATGCCAGGATCATTGGAGGGCTGTCGCCCCTTGCCGATCGGGCGAGCCGTCCGAGGTGACTTCCTTTCCGAATGCCTTGGTCCGTACCGACGGTACGCATCCCGGCCTTCCTTTCATGCGCGACTGCGCAGGACATTTGCGACCGGTGTGTGCCGAGCGGAGATGATCGGTTCTCCGCAGTTCCCCGAGCCGACCCGGAAGTCGGCGGCCGGCCGGCCGCGGCGCCCGGTGCCGGTGGAGTGATAGCGGGCCTTTCCTGGGCCGGTCCGACACGAATAGCGCCCGAGTACGGAGAGTGGATCAGCCATGTCGCATGAGCTCGAGGACGTCTGGCCGCTGTCGCCGCTGCAGGAAGGGCTGGTCTACCACGCCCTTCTCGACGGCGAGGGACCGGATGTCTACGCCGTACAGCTGATCCTCGACTTCGAGGGCGCCGTGGACGCCGGGGCCCTGCGCGCCGCCGGTCAGGCCCTCCTCGACCGGCATGCGAATCTGCGAGCCGCGTTCTGGATCGACGACCTCGACCAGCCGGTCCAGGTCGTCGCGCGAGACGTCGAGCTGCCCCTGGGAAGAGCTCGACCTCTCCCGTCTGCCCGCCGCGGAAGCCGAAGCCGAACTGCGGGTGTTCGCCGACGCCGAGCGGGTCCGGCGGTTCGACCTCGAACGCCCGCCGCTGCTGCGCATGGCGCTGATCAGGCACCGAGGCGGTGAGGGCGCGGCCGACCGCAGCCGGCTGGTCATCACCCAGCACCATGTGCTCGTCGACGGCTGGTCGGCGCCCCTCATGGTGCGCGAACTGCTCGCCCTGTACGACGCCAAGGGGGACGACAGCGTCCTTCCTCCCGTCACGCCCTACCGCGAATACCTGGTCTGGCTCTCCGAGCAGGACCGTGACGGCGCACGCGAAGCCTGGACCGCCGCACTCGCCGGTGCGGAGCCCACCCTGCTGGCCGCTCCGGCCGCTGCCGCGGTCCCCGACGGCACGGCACCGGCCTTGCCGGAAAGCTTCGTCACCCATCTCCCGCAGGAGACCACGGCGACGCTCCAGGCCCAGGCCCGTCGGCTGGGCGTGACCCTCAACACGCTGGTGCAGTGTGCGTGGGGTGTGCTCGTCGGCCGGATGACCGGGCAGGACGACGTGGTCTTCGGTGCCGTGGTCTCGGGACGGACACCCGAGGTCCCCGGTATCGAGAGCATGATCGGCCTGTTCATCAATACCGTTCCCGTGCGGGTGCGGATGGACGCGGGGGACACGTGGGCCGACCTGGCCGCGCGGGTCCACAGTGAGCAGGGTGCCCTGCTGCCGCACCAGCACCTGGGCCTGACCGAGATCCAGCGGGCCGCCGGTCTCGGCGACGCGTTCGACACGGTCGTGGCCGTCGAGAACTTCCCCGCCGACCGCGGCACCTCCGCCGACCGCCGGCCGGCCGGCCTCCGGATCGCGGCCACGGAAGGCCGCGACGCCACCCACTACCCGCTGAGCCTGGCCGTCGCCCCCGGCGATGTCCTCAAGCTCCGCCTCGACTACCGCACCGACCGCTTCGATCACGATGCCGTCACCGCCGTCGCCGGACGCCTGGTCCGCCTGCTGACGGCTGTGGCCGAGGATGCCGATCGGCGGGTCGGCTCGGTCGGTCTGCTGTCGGCTGATGAGCGTGAGCGTGTGGTGGGGGTGTGGAGCAGCGGCTCGGTGGTGGGGGTGCCGGAGGGTACGGCGTCCGGTGTGTTCGAGGCGCGGGTTGCGGAGGCGCCGGATGCGGTGGCGGTCGTCTCGGGTGATGGCAGTGTCGTTTACTCCTACGGTGAGTTGAACGCGCGGGCGAATCGTTTGGCGCGGCTGCTGGTGGAGCGGGGTGTGGGGCCGGAGCAGTTGGTGGCTCTGGCGTTGCCACGGTCACCGGAACTGATTGTTGCGGTACTTGCGGTGTGGAAGGCGGGGGCCGCGTATCTGCCGATCGACACCGACTATCCGGTGGAGCGGATCCGCTTCATGC
>NZ_BAAAXZ010000009.1:0-33300 GCF_039535865.1 Streptomyces thioluteus | reverse complement strand
GGCGTCCCCGGACGCGTCCGGGAGGTACGGACGCGAGGCCGACGGCCACCAGGCGGGCGACGCCCGCCCGCGTCAGTCCGTCGAGCAGGGCCCGCGTCGCGGTGGGGAAGAAGACGGCGGGGTCGGCGGAGAGGTCTGCGGCGGCGTGGATCGCCGCGTCGTGCCCGGCGGCGAGGGCCGCGATGATGCCGGCGTCCGTGACGTCCGCCCGCCGACTCCCCGGGGTTCGACGGGTTCCGCACGACCGCGGTCACCGTGTGGCCCCGGCGCTCCGCCTCCGCCACGGCCGCCCGGCCCGCCCTGCCGCCCGCTCCGAACACGATGATCCTGGACATGTTCGTACACCTCGCATCCGTCGGCCGGGGGCCGTCCCCCGGTCGGTGGATCACGACGTTAGTCCGAGGGGTGGTTACCTTCCGGATACCGCCCGGATGCCCGTCCGGGCCAGGAAGAGGCCCCGTGCGGGTGTCCAGCCGGGACGCTGCCCGCCGTAGGCGTCCACGGCGCCGGCGACGTCCGCGAGGACCGCCTCCCGCGTCGCCTCCGGCAGCAAGCGGTAGAAGGAGAGCGAGGAGAGGACGTCCACGAGTCCGGACGTCGAGCGGTGGTGGCGCGGTGGGGTACTGGAGGTACGTGAGGTCCGTGAAGCCGCCGTCGGCCAGGAGCTCCCTCGGGACCCACGAGTCGGGGGCCCATGACCGAGGCCGCGGCGGGACCTTCTCCAGGATGGAGTGCGGGGGCAGTTCGGGGAGGCCGGTGCTCGTGGGCGGCGATCAGCTCGTGGCGGAGGTCGTCGTCCGACACGTACCAGTCGTTCCAGAACAGGGCGAGGGTCCCGCCCGCGCGCAGGACCTGTTTCGCCTTGGACCAGCGGACCTCGGGGTCCGTCCCAGTGCCACGCCTGGGCGGAGAGGAGGAGGTCGAAAGGGGCGGTGGTCGGGGGCGCGCTCCCCAGGGTCTCGAAGTCCTGGGGGGACGACGGTGACTTCGGGGGCGGCCGTGGCGCAGTTGCGGGACAGGACGGCGGCCATGCGGGGGTCCGGTTCGAGACAGGTGAGCGTCAGGCCCGGGCGGGCGGCGAACGCGAGCGTGGGCCTTGCCGGTGCCCGCGCCGACCTCCAGGGCCGTGAGCCCGGGGCCCGTCTGCCGCGAACTCCAGGATGTCCGTGACGAGTTGTCCCCGGATAGCCCGGGCGGGCGGCGTCGTAACTGCTCGGCGGCTTCGCCGAAGACGGTGCGGGGGGTGCGGGCGCCGTTGGGGGTGGGCATGGATTCAGGGTACGAGGGAGGTTTGCCCCGGTCCCGCCCTTTCACCGTTTTCTTTCGGGAACTCCCCGCCGGCCTGCCGCGGACCCCGTGCAGGGGCCGGGCATCCGCACCCCATGGATCTGGTGCGGGAGGACGACGGGGAGGGGCTGGCCGTACTGGCGGTGCCCGGTGGACGCGTCGTACCGGTGGCCGGTCGGCGAGCACCCCGGGCGGGAGGGCGCGGGGCCCGCCTCGGTGGATGAGGAGGCGTGCCGTCCGTCAAGCCCCCGCCGGCCGCGGGCGGACCCCGTGTCCCGTCCGCCTTCTCCAGTTCCGATCGGTCGATCAGCTCCTCCAGCAGCCGGAGCGCGGACGCGAGTTCGCCGATCGTCGACCGGATCCGGTCCCGCTCCCGGAGCACCTCCTCCGCCAGCGGGGTGCACCCCGGCAGCAGCAGCCCGTCGTCCTCGGCCGTGCACGGCAGGACCTCGGCGATCGTGGCCCGTGCCCAGGCCCGCGGCGAGGAGGGTGCGGAACGCTGTGGACGGTCCGTACGTCTTCCTCGCTGTACTCGCGGTAGCCGCTGGGGGCGGCGTTCCGGCCGGAGCAGGCCCTGTTCCTCGTAGTAGCGCAGGGCGCGGGGCGTGACGCCCGAGCGGCCGCGACAGCTCTCCTATGCGCAAAGTGACTCCCCGTCACGGCGAGTTGACTCTCACGTCAACGTGAAGGTTTAGCTTCGTCAGCATGATCAATTCCCTGGACAGCAGCAACCACCTTTCGTCCGTCACCGTGCTCGGGCTCGGGCCCATGGGGCAGGCCCTCGCCGGCGCGCTGCTCACGGCAGGACACCGCGTCACCGTCTGGAAACCGGTCGGCCGGCAGGGCCGATGCGCTGGTCGAGCGGGGTGCCGTCCTCGCGGGGACGGTTCAGGAGGCCGTCGAGGCCGCCCCGTTGGTGATCGTGTGCGTGATCGACTACAACGCGGTGGACGCGATCGTCCGGCCCGCGGCGGAGGCCCTGCGCGGACGGACGCTGGTGAACCTCACCGCAGACTCCCCGGACCGGGCCCGGGAGACCGCCGCGTGGGCGGCCGAGCACGGCATCGACTACCTCGACGGCTCGATCCTCACGCCCGCGGTGTCGATCGGGACGGACCGCGCGGTCGTCATCTACAGCGGTCCGGAGGAGGCGTTCGCCGCGCACCGGGCCGCGCTGGCGGCCTTCGGCGGACGGGCCGATCACCTCGGCACCGACCCCGGCCGGGCCGCAGCCTTCGACGTCGCCGTGCTCGACTTCTGCTGGACGGCCGTGAGCGGTTACCTGCACGCTCTGGCCCTCGCCCGGACGGAGAACATCCGGGCGGCCGAACTCGTCCCCTACGCCCTGGGGATCGGTGACCTGCTGACCCATATGGTGCCCCAGTTCGCGGAGCAGGTGGACGCGGGCGAGTACCCGGGCGACCAGTCCAACGTCGTCTCGCTCGCGGCGGGCATGGAGCACGTCGTACACGCCGCGGAGGCGCGCGGTCTCGACACGAGTCTGATCGGCGCGGCCCTCGGCATGGCCCGGCGGGTCATCGACGCGGGGCAGGGGCGGGACGGGATCCCCCGGCTGGTCGACGCGGTGTGACCGGACGCGTACTCCCGTGAGGAGTCCGTCACATGGGCGGCGAATCCGGGCGGGGGACGTCCGGTTCTGCGGCAGAGTGATCACGTCCGGCGGTGCGCCGGGTCGTTGTTGGCGCGTCCCGCGCCGGAGAGCAGAGGTTCCTTTGTCCCGAGTCATAGCCCGCCTCGCGACCGCCGCCGCCTGCGGCGTCGTGCTCGCCTCCGCGGCCGTGCCCGCCTCCGCGGCCGCGAAGAACCCCGTGGTGTTCGGCAAGATCCAGTACGACAGCCCGGGCAAGGACGACCGTTCCGCGAAGAGCCTCAACGCGGAGTGGGTGACGATCACCAACACCGGTAAGAAGGCGGTGGAACTCAACCGCTGGACGCTGAGCGACACTTCGCGGCACGTCTACACGTTCGGCAAGGTCCGGCTGGCGGCGCACGCGTCGGTGCGCGTGCACACGGGCAAGGGGAAGGACACGGCCAAGGACGTGTACCAGAACCGCCGGGCGTACGTCTGGAACAACACCAAGGACAAGGCGACGCTGAAGGACGCGGGCGGGCGGGTCGTCGCGACGGCTTCGTGGGGACGTCGCTGACGGATGCCGGAGGCCAATGGCGGTGGTGACCGCGCCCGAAGGGGCGGCCGCCACCGCTGTGCTTCAGCGGGCGACCGGTCGAGGCGAGCCGGTCACGGCCGCGCCTGGGTGCCGCACGTCTTGGTGTCCTTGTCGCCCTCGCGGATGTAGATGTACTTTCTCGACGAGCCGCCGATGTTGTACCCCCAGTGGTCGATGGCCGCCGTGCCTTCGCCGCACTGGGTGGCCACCTTGGTCGTGCGGCTCATGGTGTCCATGCTGATCTGGACCCATGCCGATCTGCAGCCGGGACCGGTGTTCACCAGCTCGCCCTTGACCCTGAGGGCCGGGTGCGGGGCGTCCGATCAGACCGCGACGGCGACGGCGGTCCGCTCAGCGGCCCTCCGCCAAGGACGCCCGCACCAGGGCCAGTACGTCCTCGTCCGCCATCCCCAGCCCCCGCGCCTCCGCCACCAGGTCGCGTGCATGCGCCAGCAGGCGCGTACGCCCCGGCGAGGCCGTGGCCGTCACCACCGCGCCCCGCCCCCGGCGCAGCTCGATCAGGCCCTCGTCGCGCAGCTGTTGGTAGCCGCGGAGCACCGTGTGCACGTTGATGCCGAGGGACTCGGCGAGGCGGCCGGCGGCGGGGAGGCGCTCGCCGGGGCGCACCGTGCCGTCCGCGACGGCGCCCCGGACGCAGGCGGCGACCTGATCGGCCAGCGGCAGCGGTGAGTTGGGGTCCACCCGGAACAGCATCATCGGCCCCGGGCGGTGCGTTCGCGCGCGGCCAGCGTGTTGAGCAGGGCCGCGGCCGTCGCCGCGTCGTCCACGGTGACGACGAACTCGCTGCCCGAGGTGAGCCGTACGGAGAGCGCCTCGCCGGAGCGCAGGATCACCCCGCTCGCCCCGGACGCGGCCCGGTAGCCCCAGCCGCCGAAGTCCTGTACGGCGTTCACCTCGCGGCGGGACGCGTCCACCACGCGCTCGAGCGGGATGGTGAGGCGGGGGCGCGGCACCGCGGACGAGGCGATGGTGACGCCGCGCCGGTCCACCGTGACGCGGGCCTTGGTCAGTGCCGTCAGCGGCACCCCGACCACGAGCAGGACGACCGCGGGGAGCGGGCCGTCGGTCAGTCCGAGGACCACGGCCAGGACGAGCGTGCCCAGGCCCACCAGCGGCAGCACGCGGGAGCCGACGGCCTGGGTCCAGGCCGCGGACTCGCCGTCGGACAAGGTCAGTTGCTCCACCGGTCCGGCGGGTCCGCGGCGGTCGGTTTCCGGCCTGGCCCTGCCGGACAGCAGCCAGCCGGCCGCGCCCGTGACGGCCCCGACGCCGACGGCGGTGAGCAGCTGCCACCAGGGCAGCCGGACGGCCGTGACATCTGCGGCATCCGCGTTGACGAGCAGGACCGCGGTGAGCCCGTAGCCGAGGATCCCGGCCACCGCGCAGCCGAGGACGGTCAGCGCGCGCTGCTGTGCCGGCGTCCCGCGGAGCGCCGACAGGCCGCAGCACAGGGCGCCGAGGCCGCCCAGTACGCCGAGGGAGGTCGCGAGGAAGGAGCCGCGGCTGGAGTAGTCGTCCGCGCCGGAGCCGGTGAAATGGGCCGCGATGTGCTCCGGGAGCCGGTCCCCGAGATGGAGGTAGACCGCCAGGAAGGCCGCGGCGGCCAGCAGGTACATGAGCAGAGTGACGAGTGCGCGGCGTATGCCGGACATGGCCCCACCTTCTGAACTTCTCTGGGTTGTTCGCATAGTAGTAGAAGAATTCTCGGTCGTCAGTACCCCGGTGGGACCCGGTCCACACCGTCCGGCCGAAAGAACCCCCCGGCGCGAACCCGCCGTTGAGTGCCGGGCTCCGCTACCGCTTGCATTGCCCTGCCCAAAGTTGCCGGTCGTCGGCCGGTCGTGAGGCATGACGTGGAGGGGATACCTTGCGCAATCCCAGTGCACGTACCAGGAGATCCAGAGCATCCGGAACATCCGGAACATCCAGAACATCCGGAACATCCGGAGTACGGAGCGGCATCACGAGTGCGGCGGCGCTGATGGGCGCCGCCGCACTCGTCGTCTCGGCCGCCCCGGCGAACGCGGCGGACCCGGCCCCCGCCGCCGGACCCGGTCAGGTGATACCCGGGCTGAGGACCGCAACTCCCGCGCTGGTGACCGGCATCCGGGAGCCCGCGAAGGCCGACGGCAGCGCGGCCGACGCCGCGCGCGGGCACCTCGCGGCCAAGGAGGGGCGGTACCGCATCGCCGACCCCGGCCGGGACCTGAATCCCGTGCGGACGGTCAGTTCCGGGTCCGCCGAGACCGTCCGGCTCCAGCAGAAGCACAAGGGCGTCGAGGTCCTCGGCGGTCAGTACGTCGTGCGCATGGAGCACAAGAACGGCAAGCGCGTGGTCACCGGCACCTCCGGCAAGTACTTCACCGGGCTGACCACCGGCACCACCCCGGAGGTCGACGAGGAACTCGCCGTCGACCGCGCCGTCGAGGCCACCGCCACGAGTCTCGGCGCCCGCAGGCCCGGCGTCCGCGCCCCGGCCGAGGACGCGGAGTACCCGCTCACCGGCACCGCGCGCGGGCTGGTCGTCCTGCCCAAGGGGCAGGGCGTCCTGACCCGGCACGTCACCGTGCGCGGTACGGACCCCGCCACGAGGCAGCCGGTGCTGCACGAGGTGTACATCGACGCGAAGTCCGGCTACCCGGTGCTCCAGTACAGCGGCATCAAGACGTTCGGGGCGCCGAAGGCCGTCGCCGCGAGCGGCGCGCAGGCGCGGCGGGAGGCCGTCAGGGCCGAGGGCGACCCCGCCGGGCAGCCCACCGTCAACGGCTCCGGCGCCCGGCTCGACGGCAAGAACGTCGACCTCCAGCTGTCCTACGACGAGACGCGCAAGGAATACCTCATGCGCGATCACTCGCGCATGCGCGACAGCAGCAAGAAGGGCATCGCCACCTTCGACGGCCACGAGCTGTCCGTCGGCGACGTCTCCGGCAAGTGGCCGGACGGCATCAAGGAGTTCGGCTCGCAGACCCCCGCCTTCGGCAAGGAGGCGACCGAGGCCGGCGCGGTGGACGCGCACTGGGCCGCGGGCAAGGTCTACGACTACTACCGCGACCGGCACGGCCGCAACAGCCTCGACGGGCGCGGCGGCGAGCTCAACTCCATCGTGGGCGTGAGCTTCTACGGGCTGCCGTACGTCAACGCCTTCTGGGACGGCACCAAGATGGTGTACGGCAACGGGGACAAGGAATACCGCCCGATGTCCTCCGGCCTGGACGTGGTCGGGCACGAGATGACGCACGGCGTCGTGGAGAACTCGGCCAACCTCGTCTACGCGGGCCAGTCCGGCGCCATGAACGAGGCGATAGCCGACTACTTCGGCAACGCCGTCAAGACCGACACCCTCGGCATCTCCATGGACAGCCCCGACTCCGGGCTGCTCGGTGACACGCTCTGCCGCACCAAGTCCCCGCGCGAGTGCGCGTTCCGCGACCTCAACGACGGGAGGACCACCTCCAAGTCCTTCCTCGGCGTCGCCTTCGGGACCGACAACGGCGGCGTCCACCTCAACTCCACGATCTTCTCCGGCGCGTTGTGGGACATCCGCAAGGACGTCGGCCGCACGCTCGCCGACAAGGTCGTCTACAAGGCGCTCACCGAGTACATGACGCCGCTGGACGGCTTCACCGAGGGGCGCGACGCGGTCCTCGCCGCGGCCAAGGACCTCAAGTTCGAGGCCGGTCAACTGCGCGCGATCGAGCGGGCGTTCAACGGTCACGGCATCGTCCCCGGCTGGGAGCTCGCCCTCGGCGTGGACTCCGACCGGCTCCTCGGCAAGGTGAACACCGACTCGACCACCCCCGGGGCGGGCGGCGGCTGGTGGGCCGCGTCGAAGTCCAACGACGACGGCACCGAGGCGTACTCGGTGTGGGCCGGGCGCCTCGACGGCTCGGGCTCGTCCCAGCTGATCAGCCCCAACGACGGCCGCTATCACATCAACCCGGTCACCGACGGCAAGACGGTGGTCTGGATGGCGTACAAGGCCCGGAACGTGGAGGTCCTCGCCCGGTCGCTGTCCGGCGGGCCGATCAGGAAGCTGTACTCCAGCCGCTACGGGTACGGCTCGCTCGGCGTCGAGGGCAAGACCGTCGTCTTCCAGGCGAACGGCCGGCGCGGCAGCTCCCGGGCGGTGTACGTGAGGATGGGCGAGACGGACCCGGTCCGCCTCGACCCGGGCGCCACGAGCCGCTTCGCCTCGACGGGCAACCCGTCGCTGAAGAACGGCCGCATCGCCTTCACGGACGAGTACCGGGAGAGCGGCAAGGCCAAGCAGCGCATCGAGCTCCTGGACGTCGCCACCGGCAGGCGGAGCGTGGTCCAGGACGTGAACCCGGACCACCTCATCGGACGGACCGCCCTCACCTCCCGGCACGTCTACTGGCTGTCCGCCGACGACGGGCAGGGCCCGCAGACCGCGGTGCGCCGCGCCGGCCTGGACGGGACCGGCGTCATCGACGTCAGCCCCGCCGCCGGCAAGGACGCGCTGAACGGCATCGCGCTGTCGGCCTCGGAGGACGCGGTGACCGTGACGGCGGAGACGCCGTCCGCCGAGCCGCGCAACGAGACCCTGGCCAAGCTCTGGCAGTTCACGGCGGACGGCGGGCAGCGGGCGCGGGTCTCCTGCAACCGCGGCGAGCAGCTGTGGGGCGCGGCCGAGAGCGGCCGGCGGGTGGTGTGGCTGGACGCCACCACCGGCTACACCGACCTGGTGACGCGGAACCGCCCGGCGGGCAACTGCGGCTGAGCGACCGGTAATCGACCGTGCCCCCGGCTCCGGCGAGCCGGGGGCACGGCGCGTTCTCGGCCGTCGGCCTCTCAGCCGTCGGCCAGTGCCTGCAGGCGGGACATCGAGCCGTTGAAGCGGTCGTGGTCGCCGACGGTCGGGCCGGTGTCGGTGTACTGCCAGAACGTGTGGAAGCCCCAGCCGCTCGGGAGCGTCCCGGGCGAGGACCCGTACCGCGGGATCCACAGCGGGTTGACCGAGCCGAACGAGCCGTTGTCACCGGTGCACTGCCGCCACCAGGTGGTGGAGGTGTAGACGACCGCGTCGCGGCCGGTGCGCTCCCGGTACGTCGCGAAGAAGTCCTTCATCCAGGAGACGAGGGCGCTCGCGCTCATCCCGTAGCAGGTGCTGCCGTACGGGTTGTACTCCATGTCCAGCACGCCCGGCAGGGTCTTCCCGTCGCCGGACCAGCCGCCGCCGTGGTCGGCGAAGTAGTTCGCCTGCGCGGCGCCGGAGGAGTGGTCGGGCAGCGCGAAGTGGTACGCGCCGCGGATCATGCCGACCTCGTAGGAACCGTCGTACTGCTGGGCGAAGTAGGGGTTGGTGTAGCCGGTGCCTTCGGTGGCCTTGGTGTAGGCGAAGCGGACGCCGGAGTTCCAGAGGGAGCTCCAGGGGACGTTGCCGTTGTGGCTGCTGACGTCCACGCCCTCGACGGACGCGGTCACGGGGGGCGGGGTGTTCGGGCTGCGGCCGCCCTCGTGGGCGCGGACGGTCGAGCCCAGCCAGTCCCGCTCGGGGTGGGCCGGGCGGGGCGGGGCGGAGCGGGACGCGTGGGCGGTGCCGGTGCCCGGGAGGGCGAGGACCATGGCGAGGAGGGCGAGTAACGCGATCACGGCGGTTCGGGGTCTGGCGGTTCGGGGTCTGGACATGCTGCCGCCTCCGGATTCCCGTGGGGTGGTGTGTTCATGTCATACCCAGATGGCGGTGCTGTAGCTGGTCCGAACCTGCGAAATACTGGCGGGGCCTTTCGCCTTTCGACCCCTGCAGAGCCGGAGAGGGCCACCGTGCACCAGACCGCCCCCACGCCGTCGCCCGCCGAGGGCGAGGAGCAGCCGTTCCTCGCCCTGGAGCGCGAGCTGTCCGTGTTCCTGCGCCGTGCGCGGGCCACCTCCGGTGAGATGGCGCGCGAGGTCCACCCCGAGCTGGAGCCGGCGGCGTACGGACTCCTCGTCCGCCTCGCCGACGCCGGACGACAGCGGGCGACGGACCTCGCGGCGTACTTCGGCGTCGGCAAGGCGACGATGAGCCGGCAACTGCGGGCGCTCGACGAGCTCGGCCTCGTCGCGCGCACGCCGGATCCGGCGGACGGGCGCGCGTCGCTGGTCGACCTCACGGAGGAGGGACGGGCGCGATTCGCGCGGGTGCGGGAGGCGCGGCGCGGTGAGTATGTGCGGCGGCTGGAGGGGTGGGACCGGGGGGAGATCGGGGAGTTGGCGCGGCTGCTGCACCAGTTGAACGGGAGCCTCGGGGGGTAGTTCCCCCCCGCCCGCCCTTTCCCCGTTTCCGCAGGGCTGCGCCCCCTGCACCCCCTACGACCGCCCTCGGGTCGGGGTGCAGGGGAAGCCCCGCCCACCCCGCGCGGAGCGCGGTGCCGGGCCGAGGGGCGGAGCCCCGGAAGAAATTGGGGGCACCTCCTGGGGGCACCCCCAGCGGTAGCTGGGGGAGGTAGCTGGGGGAGAAAGGGCGGGACAGGGGCACATCCAAAAGGTTGTACGGAAACCGGCGGATTGACCGCGGGCCCAACAACCCCCTTCCATCGGCAAGATGACCCGCAGACCATTAGCCGTCACCGCGGCCCTCACCGCCACCCTCCTCGCCACGGCGGCCCCCACCCAGGCCGCCCCCGCCGCAAAGGCCACCGCAAAAACCACCCGCGCCAGCACCGCCACGGACGGCACCCCCGCCAACGGCACCTCCCGCTCCCCCTCCCCCAGCGCCGACGGCCGCTACGTCGCCTTCTCCTCCGACGCCACCAACCTCGTCCCCGGAGACACCGATCAACGGGCGGACGTCTTCGTCAAGGACCTCCGCACCGGGCGGATCGTCCGCGTCACCGCCCCCGAGCACGGGCCGGGCATCAAGGCCGCGGCCACCGAGCCGTCCCTCAGCGCGGACGGCCGCCGCGTCGCGTTCCGTTCCCTGGTCGAGGACTGGTCCCGCCCCGGCCATCCGCCCGTCAGGACGAGCCACGTCCATGTGACCGACCTGCGCACCGGGCGCACCGAGCAGGTGGACGTCGGCCTCGGCGGCGAGGACGGACGGTTCTCCGGCTTCCCGGTGATCGGCCCGGACGGCCGCTCGGTGATGTTCACCTCGGGCAGCTCCTACGTCGAGATCGCCGACCACATCTCCAACGCCCGTCTCTACGAACGGGATCTCGTCCGGAAGGCGAGCACTCTGATCGCCTCCTCCCCGCGGCACGTCGCCGTCACGCACGGCTCCACCAGCCGCGACCACCGGCGGGTCGCGTACGAGGACCTGTCCATGGGTGTCTCGGGGCGGCCCACGAGCGAGATCCACCTCCTCGACCGGCGCACGGGCGAGGACCGCAGGCTCGACCTCCCCCACGACGGCGGCCAGGACCACCAGTCGGCCCACAACCCCTCCGTGAGCGCCGACGGCCGTTACGTCCAGTTCACGTCGGCGGCGCCCAACCTGCTGCCCGGCGGCGAGCGGAACCGGCCGTACGTCTACCTCTACGACACGCGGACGGGGAAGCTGCGCCGGGCCGCCGAAGAGCCCGCCTCCAAGGCGGAGTTCAGCGGTGACGGACAGCGGCTGGCCTACGAGGGACGCCAGGTCCGGCTGCGTGATCTGCGGTCGGGGCGGACGTGGGACGTCAGCGTGACGCCGGAGGGCGCGCCGAGCGCCAAGGGCGGCCGCGAGCCCGTGCCCGACGCCCACGGCGACGCCGTCGCCTTCACCTCGTTCTCCCCGGACCTGGTGCCGGGCAAGGCCCCCGATGTGGGGCACATCTATCTGCGCCGCCTCCGCTGACCAAGAGGCTGGCCAAGAGAGAAAACCGCTACAACTCCGCGTACACCACGGATGCGTCGTCGTGCGCCTTCCCCCGCCGGAACGCCACGCACTCCGGATCCGCCAGCTCCGCCGCCCGTACCCGGTCGATCAGGGCCCGGGGCCCGGACTTCGCCAGCAGGCCCAGGCACCGGGCCCAGTCGCCGGCGCGGAAGACCTCCACCCAGCGGGACGCGCCGTCGCTCAGCGCGGCCAGGGCGCGGACCGCGTCGCGCGGCAGGGCGCCGGTGACCGCGCGGGAGACGACGGACGGATCGGCGGCCGCGGTGAAGAAGCCGCCGTCCGCGTTGCGTTGGGCGTCGGTGACGGGACCGCGCGCGGCGAGCCGGGCGATGCGGTCGTCCAGGACGGGGGTGACGGCGCCGTCCGCGCCCTCCACCAGGAGTACGGAGTCGGACAGCACCAGGTACTCCACCCGCGCGCCGTCCCAGCGGGCCAGCACGGCCGTGGCCTGGGGGGTGCGGCGGTGTGCGAGGTCGCACCCGCCGCCGTGGGCGGCCGTGGTGCGGGCGATCGCCTCCGCCAGGCACTCCCGGAGGCCCATCTCCCGCCGGGCGGCGCACAGTTCCACGAGTGCGCCGCCCAGGTGCGCCGTGAACCAGGCGACCCCGTGCACACATCCGTCGTCGCCGTCCGGCGGCGGGGTCACCCCGTCCAGCAGGACCAGCGCGCCGCCCCGTCCCGAGGCGGGCAGGACGGCGGACACGAAGTCCTCGTCGGGCCGGGACGGGTCGCCCGGCCGGGTGGCCAGTTCGATACGCATGGGGCCAGTGTGCCCGAGCCGTCGCACGGGCCGTGATTTCCGCGGCGGTTGGCGCGCATCCTTCCGGCGCGCCGGGCGGTTTATCAGGTGGCGGTTGCCGGGGGAGGGGCCGGAATCGGACGCGCATTGCGGACGGGTCCGACGAACACGGCAACTTCCGGGACGGAACCCCACTCCTTCGAGTGGGCGGGCCGGTGACGGCCGCATGCCCCGCTGCCGTGCTGACAAGGTCCACTTCAGCGCCAGGGGGTGGACGGACGGGACCGACGAGACCACACAGAGCGGAATGTGAGCACCGGTGCGGAAGAAGCGGCTTCGGGGCGGCCAGAGAGAGCAGCAGACCACGGGCGTGCCCGAGCGCACCGCGCGCGCCCGCAACCGGCTGGCGCTCTCGGTCGTGCTCGCCTCCCTGGCGGTCCTGGGGGCGGGGGCCCTGGGCGTCGCCGACGCGTCGCGGGACGCGGCCGACTCCGGCCGGCTGGTCCCGCTGGCCGGGGCGGCCGACGACGCGGTGCGGCTGGCCCACTCGCTGGCCGACGAGCGGGACGCCGTCACGGCGTACGTGGCGGGCGGGCGCGGCGGCGTGCCCGGCGCCCTCACCGCGCGGCGGGCCGCGGTGGACCGCAAGCTGGGCGCGTTCCTGACGGCCCGTTCGTCCCGCACGGCGCTGCCCGCCGGCGTGCGCGAGCGGCTGGAGGAGCTGACCCGGCAGCGGCGCACGGCGCTGACCGGCAACGCCGACGCGCTGACCGTCTTCCGCCAGTACACCGCCACCGTGCAGGCCCTGCACGGCGTCGCGGGCACCCTGGCCGCCCGGCTGCCGGCCCGGGCCGGGACGGGGGACGCGGAGGCCGTGGCGCTGCTCGGGCGCGCCGTCGAGGAGGCGTCCGCCACCCGCGGCCTGCTCCTCGCCTCCTTCGCCGCCCGCGGCGACCGGCCCCAACTGGCCGCCGCCGCGCAGCAGACCGACACCCGCGAGCGCGCCGCCCTCGCCGACTTCGCCCAACTCGCCCCGGCCAAGGCCAAGGACGCCTACACCCGGGCGGTGGGGACCCCCGAGTCCACCGCCGCCGAGAGCCGGCTGTCCGGCCTGCTCGCCGGGGCGCAGCCGGTGTCCGTCGCGCCCGCGGAGGCCGAGGCGCTGCGCACGGCCCTGACCGCCCGGCTGGACCGGATGCGCGGCGTCGAGTCCGACCTCGCCGCCGCCGAGGCCGCCCACCTGGAGCGCGTCCGGGACCGGGACGTCACCGCGCTGCGCACCCGGGCCGGGCTCGTCGGCGTGTGCTTCCTGGCCGCCCTGCTGGCCGGGGTGCGCTCCACCCGGTCCGTGACGCGGCCGCTGGTCGCGCTGCGGCTCGGCGCCCGCCGGGTCTGCGCCGACCCGGCGGCCCGCGAGCCGGTGTCCGTCAAGGGCCGCGACGACGAGTTCGCCGAGATCGCCCGCTCGGTGAACGTCCTGCACGGCACGGTCGTGCGGCAGCGCGAGCGCATCGACCTGCTGGAGGGCGAGCGCGCCCGGCTGGACGCCGCCCGCCAGGACCTGGCCGCCGAGCGGGACGCCCTGCACGAGCGCGACCGGCAGCGCGACGCCGAGGCCGCCCGGACCGCCGGGCGGGCGCACAGCACCTGCGCGAGCATGTCGCTGCGCACCCTGGGTCTGGTCGAGCGGCAGCTGACCGTCATCGAGGCCATGGAGGCCCACGAGGCGGACCCGGACCGGCTGGACGTCCTCTTCAAGCTCGACCACCTGGCCACGCGGATGCGCCGGCACAGCGAGAACCTGCTGGTCCTCGCCGGCTCCGAGCACGCCGGCGGGCACGCGGGAGCGGTGCCGCTGCTGGACGTGCTGCGCGCCTCCGTGAGCGAGATCGAGCGCTACGAGCGGGTGCGCATCCACTCGCTGCCCGCCCGCGCCCAGCTCGCCGGCTTCGCCTCGGACGACATCAGCCACCTCGTGGCCGAACTCCTGGAGAACGCCACGGCGTTCTCCCCGCCGGACGTCCCGGTGCAGGTCTCCGGCTGGCTCCTGGAGAACGGCGACGTGATGCTCTCCATCCAGGACGAGGGCATCGGCATGGCCCCCGACCGCCTGGAGGAGATCAACTCCCTGCTGGCGCAGGCCGATCCGGAGCCGCCGGGCGCCGCGCTCCCGGGCCACGCGGACGAGCCCGTCATGGGCCTCGGTCTGTACGTCGTCGCACGGCTCGCCGCCCGGCACGCGGTCCGCGTCCAGCTGCGCGAGCAGCGGCCCGGCGGCATCACGGCCGTCGTGGTGCTGCCCGCCCGGCTGCTGCCCGCCGGCCCCCCGGCCGTCACCGACCCGCAGGCCGCACCGCCGGTCCCGGGCACCTCGACGGCGCCGCCCGTCCACTACCCGGGCGCGACGGCCGAGGCCAACTCCCACCAGCTTCCCGGGCGTTCGCGGCGCATGGCGGGCTTCGCCCCGCAGCCCGTGGCGTCCGGACCACCGGACGAGGCGACCATCCAGCTGATCGTCCCGCCCGGGATGCGCCCGGCGGTGCCGGAGCAGCGGCCCGCTGCGCCCGGACCGCAGCCGGTCGTCGGCCGGCACGCCAGGACGCCGGCCCCGGAGCCGCCACCGGCCCACTGCGCAGGCGGTACCACCGACAACGGGCTTCCCAAGCGCACCCCCCGCAGCGTGCCGCAGCCGCCGCCGGTGCAGCGGATGCGCCGGGGCGTGGACGCGGAGGCGCTGCGCGCCAAGCTCGCCGGCTTCCAGCAGGGGGCCCGGGAGGGACGGCGCGACGTGGCGCAGGAGCTCGCGGGGCAGCGGGACGGTGACCGGCGCCGGGCCGGGGCGCCGAACGAGGGCGGCAACGTCGAGGAGGCACGCGGTTGACTGCATTCACCGGAGGGGCGACCCCCGTCACCCCCATCGCCACCGGCCCGCACGGCGGCGCCGGGTACGGGCTGAGCCACGAGGCCCGCAACCTGCACTGGCTGCTGACCGACGTGGTCGAGGAGGTGCCCGGCGTCCGGTCGGTCGCCGTCGTC
This sequence comes from Streptomyces thioluteus, assembly GCF_039535865.1. Classification (NCBI taxonomy): domain Bacteria; kingdom Bacillati; phylum Actinomycetota; class Actinomycetes; order Kitasatosporales; family Streptomycetaceae; genus Streptomyces; species Streptomyces thioluteus. The sequence continues at coordinate 18,209 of NZ_BAAAXZ010000009.1, read as the reverse complement.
TCCTCCGACGGTCTGCTGCTGCTCTCGTCCGATCCCGAGGGCCGGCGCATCGGCGGGAGCCGGCCGGAGGGCCCCCGGCACTCCACGGCCGACCTGGCCACCATCGTCGCGGGCCTGGGCAGCCTGACCACCGGGGCTGCGGCGCTGATGGACGGGGGCACCGTCAAGCAGACGATGGTGGCCATGGAGGAGGGCAGCCTGTTCGTGATGACCATCAGCGACGGCTCGCTGCTCGGCGTCCACACCGCCCCCGACTGCGACATGAGCGTCGTCGCCTACCACATGGCGCTCTTCGTCGGCCGGGCCGGACACGTGCTCACCCCCGAACTCCGCAGGGAGCTGCGGCAGTCGGTGGAGGCGGTCCGGTGACGGGGAAGGCGTCCGGGACGCGGACCGCCGCGCGCGTGCGGCCGTACTCGTTCACCGGCGGGCGCGCCCCGTGCGGACACGTCCTCCAGCTGGAGACGTTCGTCCAGACGCCGCCGGGCGGCGAGGGGGACGCGACGAACCGGGTGCTCCCCGAGATCGGTGCCATCGTCGGCCTGTGCCGGAAGCTGCGCTCCGTCGCCGAGGTCTCCGCGCTGCTGAAGATGCCGCTGGGCGTGGTCCGCGTCCTCCTCGGCGACTTGGCCGACCAGGGAAGAATCCGCGTCTACGGCCCCGGTCACGGCACCGGCCGGCCCGACCGCGCGCTGCTCGAAAGGGTGCAGTGTGGACTTCGCAGGATCTGACACCATAACGGGACCGGAACCGGCCCGGGAGAAGCCGGACCCGGGGCCGCCCGGCCGGACCCGGGCCCCCGCCGCCACGAAGATCGTCGTCGCGGGCGGCTTCGGCGTCGGCAAGACGACGTTCGTCGGCTCGGTCTCGGAGATCACCCCGCTGCGCACGGAGGCCGTGATGACGGTCGCCGGCGAGGAGCTGGACGACGCCGTCGCCGTCCCGGAGAAGGACACCACCACCGTCGCCATGGACTTCGGCCGGATCACCCTCGAACCGGACCTGGTCCTCTACCTGTTCGGCACGCCGGGCCAGAAGCGCTTCTGGTTCATGTGGGACGACCTGGTGCGCGGGGCCATCGGCGCGGTGGTCATGTGCGACACCCGGCGGCTGGAGGACTGCTTCCCGGCCCTCGACTACTTCGAGAGCAGCGGTCTGCCGTACATCGTCGCCGTCAACCACTTCGAGGGCACGCCCCGGTACGAGCTGGAGGCGGTGCGCGAGGCGCTGTCCCTGGCCACCAGCGTGCCGGTGCTGATCATGGACGCCCGGAAGCGGATCACGGTCGTCGAGTCCCTGCTGACCCTCGTCGGCCGGGCCCTCGACGTCACCCCCGAACCGCGCTGAGACGGGTGCGGAACAGGGAGCCATGCGACGGATCCTCATAGTCGGGGCCGGCCAGTCCGGCCTCCAGCTCGCCCTCGGCCTCCAGGCCCGGGGGTACGACGTGACGCTCGTCTCCAGCCGCACGGCCGAGGAGATGCGCTCCGGCCGGGTCACCTCGACCCAGGTCATGTTCGCCTCCGCCCTCGCGCACGAGCGCGAGCTCGGCATCGACTTCTGGCACGACCGCGCCCCGCGCATCGAGGGGCTCGGCGTCTCGGTGGCCGGGCCGCCCGGACCCGGCGGGGCCGGGCGGGTGCGGCGCATCGTCGACTGGGTCGGCCGGCTGGAGGGCTGCGCCCAGTCCGTGGACCAGCGGCTGAAGATGGCCGGCTGGCTGGAGACCTTCGCCGCGCGCGGCGGCCGGCTCGTCGTGCACGGGGTCTCCGTCGGCGACCTCGACTACTTCGCGAGCCGCTACGACCTGGTGCTGGTCGCCGCGGGCAAGGGCGAACTGGCCGGCCTCTTCCCCCGGGACGCGGCCCGCTCGCCGTACACCGCCCCGCAGCGCTGCCTCGCGCTCGCGTACGTGCACGGCCTGGGCCCGCGCCCGGAGCGCCCGGAGTACGACGCGGTGCGCTGCAACATCGTGCCGGGTGTGGGGGAGTTGCTGGTGATGCCGACGCTCACCCTGTCCGGCCGGGCCGACATCCTCTTCTGGGAGGGCCTGCCCGGCGGGCCGCTCGACGTCTTCCGCGCGGTGGACGGCCCGGCCGAGCACCTGGCGCGGATGCTGGCACTGGTGGAGCGGTTCACGCCGTGGGAGTACGGGCGGGCCACCGAGGTCGAACTGACCGACGCGGGCGCCACGTTGGCCGGCCGCTACACGCCGGTCGTCCGCGACCCGGTCGGGCGGCTGCCGTCCGGCGGGCTCGTGCTGGGGGTGGGTGACGCCGTCGTCGTCAACGACCCGGTCACCACGCAGGGGGCCAACTCGGCCTCCCGGTGCGCCGCTTCGTACCTGGCGTCCGTCGTGGAACACGGGGACGGCCCGTTCGACGAGGCGTGGATGCGGTCCGCCTTCGACCGCTGGTGGATGGCGGACGCCCGGCACGCCACCCGGTGGACGAACGCGATGCTGGCGCCCGCGCCCGGGCACCTGCGGCGGCTGATCGGGGCCGCGGCCGGGCTCCAGCCGGTCGCCGACCGGTTCGCCAACGGCTTCGCGGATCCCGCCGACTTCGAGGGCTGGCTCTTCGAGGAGGAGACGGCGGAGGCGTATCTGAGGGAGGTGGTGCGGGCGGTCAGCCCGTCCCCGGCCGGCGCGTGAGCGCGGGGGAGCTCACGGCGTTCCCGAGGAGGACGGGCAGCGGCGGGGCGAGCGGCTCGTCGCCCGCGTCCGGTCGTACGGCCCCCAGCAGCGGGTTGGCGGTGAGCGGGGAGACCCGCACCACCGTGCCCGGCCGGGGTGCCTGTATGACGCGGCCGGCGCCGATGTAGAGGGCCACGTGGGTGGCGTCCCGGTTGTAGACCACCAGGTCGCCGGGGCGCAGCCGGTCCAGCGGCACCTTGGGCAGCGACCGCCACTGCTCCTGGCTGGTGCGCGGGATGGCGCTGCCCGCGTGGGCCCACGCCTGCGAGGTGAGGCCCGAGCAGTCGAAGGACGCCGGGCCCGCCGCGCCCCACACGTAGGGCTTGCCGAGCTGCTGGTAGGCGTAGTCGACGGCCATCGCGCCGTGCCGGGTGGGCGGAGGGCTCCCGGCCGGTGGTTCCGCCGGGGGGCTCCTTCTCCTCCAGGCGCCGCAGCTCGGCCAGTTGGGCCGGGGTCAGCGCGGCCAGCAGCTTCTCGACCTCGTCGAGCCTGTCCCGGGCGGTGTCGCGCTGCCGCTGCTTCCGGGCGGCCAGGCTCAGCTGGACGTCGAGGGCCTCGCGGGCCCGGTGGGCGAGCGCGGAGATGTGCAGGGCGCCGTCGGCGAGCCGGCCGAGCGTGCCGGCCCGGCGCCCGGCCGCGCGCCGGAGCTCGTGCCGGCGGTCCAGCGCGGGCCGCGGGTCGGCGGTGAACAGGAAGGTGATGACGGGGGAGAGGGCCTCCGTGGTGCCCCGGTACTGCTCGCGGGCCAGCCGGCCCGCCTCGTCGCGGCTGTCGGCCAGTTCGGTCCTGGCCCGGGCCAGCTCCTCCTCCGACCGGGCCACCGCCGTGCGCTGCAGGCGCAGCTTCGCGTCGGTGACGTCGTACGCCCGGGTGGCCTCCTCGGCGGACCGGTGGAGGGTGCGCAGCCGGCCGAGCAGCGCGCTGACGGGCTGGCCGGGCGGCGGGTCGGCGTGCACGCGGGGGTCCGGGGCGGACAGGGTGACGGCGGCGGCCAGCAGTACGGCGCACAAGCGGCGCACCAGCCGTCCTGACACGGGTTCACCTCCGGGCCGAGGTCCGTTTCGCGGTCCGGTCGGACCTCGGGAGGATCGTGTCATGCGGCAGTAGCATTATTGGTGCGTAGTGGCCACGCCTGGGGTCGAAACCGCCCAATGCGGTCAATTCGCTGGACGGTTGGTTGCCGTCCACCGGTTATGCGTCGGGCCGGGACCAGGGCCACCGCGGGCCCGTGCGCCGCCCGCCCTCGGGGGCGTACGTGTATTTCCAGCCCTTCGGCAGCCCGAGCCGGCGCGTCGTGCCGGCCTGGGCCCGCCGGTAGACCAGGACGGTCGGCGGACCGCCGTCCGCGTCGGGCACCGGCACCTCGTACACCTTCGGGGGATGCCCCGTCGGCCCCAGCAGTACCGGCAGCACCCGGCCGTCCAGGGGCCCGCCCTCGAAGGGCACGTCTTCGCTTCGCACGGCCCGAGCCTACGGGGCGGGAAGCAGGTGTTCCGCCTCCGTGAGCAGCGCCACCGTCCGGCGCGCCAGAGACGCCACCGCCCCGTCGGCGGGCTCCAGGGCGAGTGCCGCCGCGGCCACCCGGGCCGTCTGCGCGTCGCGCGCGGCGGTCGCCAGGAGCAGCGCCACGAAGTGGTCCACGAGCCAGTCGCGCAGCTCCTCCACGGCCGGCTGCTTGCCCTCGTCCAGCCAGGTCAGCGACGCGCCCTCGACCGCGGTGATCCAGGTGCGGACCGCCATCCGCAGCCGCACCCCCGGCTCGGGCACCCGCAGGTGCGCCAGGATGTGCCCCGCGGCGCTGCGCCGCACCTCGTCCACGATCGCCCCGGTCCGGGACGTCGCCACGACGCTGCCGCTGCGCAGCAGCGCACTGAACCCGGCGTCGTGCTCGTCCACGAAGGCGAGGTAGCGGTCGAGGGCCCCGGCCAGCCGCCGGGTGAGCGGCCCCTCCTCCGGCACGGCGAAGCACTGCGTGAGCTCCGCCACCGCACTGCCCAGCGCCGCCTCGTACAACTGCGTCTTGCCGCCCGGGAAGTAGCGGTAGACCAGCGGCCGCGAGACCTCGGCGGCGACCGCGACGTCGTCCAGCGAGACGTCCTCCGGCGCCCGGTGCGCGAAGAGCCCGAGCGCGGCCCGGATCAGCTGGGCGCGGCGCCGGGCGACGTCGAGCCGGCGGTAGGAGGCGGTTCCGCTGCTGTTGCTGCCGGTCATGCGGGAAGGGTAGTGGGTGGGGGGTACTTGCACCCTCCCCGCCCTTTCGCCTTTTCCTCCGGATTTCTTCCGGGGGGTCCGCCCGCTGCGCGGTGCAGGGGCGGAGCTCCGCTCACCGCGCGGAGCGCGGAGGGGCGAGCACCCTCACGCCAGCAGCCCCGAGCTGCGCCACAGCCTGCGGCCGGCACCCCGCAGCACCCCGATCTCGTCCAGGAAGTCCGTCAGCCGCTTCGCCCCCGCCTGCATGACCTCCCGCCGGTGGCCGCTCGCCTTCACCTGCGCCACCGCCTCCCGCCGGTCCAGCCCCACGTTGGTGTACACCGCCGGGTTGATGAACGCGACCGAGAACACCCGCGCAGCCTCCCCGCAGCTCAGCCGCGTCAGCTCCGCCTCCCACCGCGGGCAGCTCCGCATCTGCCGCCGCAGCTCCTCCCGTGCGTACCGCACGTGCCGGGCCTCCTCCACCACATGGATCCGCGTGACGCCGCGCACCAGCGTCTGCACCCGCTCGTCGGGGAACGTCAGCCGCTGCATGTAGTCGAGGATCTCCTCGCCGAGCAGGGTGCAGGCGAAGGAACCGGGCGTCGTCGAGACGGTCTTGAGGATCCGCGCCAGGTTGTGGTGGAGCCGCGGCACGGGGTACGCGGGCGCGCCACCGCGCTCGATCATGCGGGCGAACATCTTCGAGTGCCGGCACTCGTCCGCTATCTCGGTCAGCGCGTACCGCACGTGCGCACTCGTCACGGGCTTGTCGTAGATGTGCCGGACCAGCAGCTGCATCAGGATGAGCTCGAACCAGATGCCCAGCGAGGCCAGCGACGCCGCCTCGTGCCGGGAGAGATCCAGGCGCTGCTCCTCCGTCATCCGCCGCCACAGCGGCGTCCCGTAGAGGGAGACGAGCTCGGGCGGCCAGTACCACTTGCCCTCCTCCGGCGGCGCGTCCCAGTCGAGTTCGGTGTCCGGGTCGAAGGAGTGCCTGGCCGAGGACTCCAGCAGCCGCAGGGCGGTCTGTTCGCGGTCCTTGAGCGGCCCGAGCGCGTCGGCGTCCGTCACGGATGTCCCGTGCGTCCGTTCTGCCATGGCCGATCCCACCTCACTTACGGGTTACCCGGGGTCAGCGCTTATGAGACTACTTGTCAGCAAGCCCGTCAATCCCCTGCGGCGACTCCGTCCCGGCCGCAGGGGGCGTGGAGTTGGGAGGGCCCGGGATCATCTCCGTTTGTTCCTGACGTTGTTGTCCGACAGGATCGTGTCGTGTGCGAAGGGCAGCGGCCTGTGGGGCGAACGGTTCCAACGGGCCTGTGCGGACACGGGAGTCCTGATACCGGGGGAGGGTGGGCGCTGGAAGGGGCGGCTCCGGGGGAAGATGGAGCGCGAAGGCCGGAAGAGTGAACGCCGTACGGTGATTGAGGACTTTTCAGGCACCTGGTGCCTGCTTTGTCACTGTTTTGTGAGCGATACCGCATAAGGGAACGACTTGCGGTACAAGCACGTCTTCGCGGGCAGGGTACAGACAGGCGTGCGAGGGAGTGGATCGTTCATGACGCAATCTACCGGGCGGGGGCGGCACATCGCGGTGGCGGCCGCGTCGGGAGTGGCACTCCTCGGAGTGATACTGGGCTCGGTGGCGATGGCCAGTCAGGGCTCGGACGACGGGAAGAGCGGGCGGGCCGCCGCGGACGCGCCCACCGCGAAGGTGCCCCGCGAGCGGGGCAAGGCGGCCGAACCCGACGCGGGCGGCCCGGTGTCGGAGGAGATCTCGCACGACAGCGAGAGCCCCGGCAAGGTCGTCAACCTCACCATCGACGACGGCCCGGACCCCGTCTGGACCCCCAAGGTGCTCGACCTGCTCCGGCGCAGCAACGTCAAGGCGACGTTCTGCATGATAGGTCCGCGCGCCAAGGAGTACCCGTCGCTCGTGAAGAAGGTCGTCGCCGACGGCCACCGGCTCTGCGACCACTCCATGGACCACAACACCGCCATGGACAAGCGGCCCGAGTCCTACCAGGCGAGCCAGATCCTCGACGCACAGAAGCTGATAGAGGAGGCCGCCGGCGACGGGACGAAGGTCCGCTACTACCGCGCCCCCCGGCGGCGCCTTCACCCCCTACAGCCGCAAGGTGGCGGCGGCCCACGGCATGCGCCCGCTCGGCTGGCAGGTGGACAGCCGCGACTGGCAGCGCCCGGGGACGGCCCGCATCGTGGCCAACGTCAAGCGGGAGGTGGCCGACGGCCCCACGATCCTCTTCCACGACGCGGGCGGCGACCGCAGCCAGTCGCTGGCCGCGATGGAAGAAACGCTTCCCTGGCTGAAGCAGCAGGGATACGGCTTCAGTTTCCCGAAGATCTGAACCCCCGGGCACGACGAACTCCCGAATCGTTCCGGCGCCTTCAGGCCGCGGCTCCCCCAAGCCCGGCCTGCGCGCCGTGCGTTCGCACCTCCGCGTACGCAAAAGGCCCGTTCCGATCGGAATCGGAACGGGCCTTCACAGTGCGCTCGGCAGGATTCGAACCTGCAACCTCTTGATCCGTAGTCAAGTGCTCTATCCGTTAAGCTACGAGCGCGGGCTGCGAGAACTACTTTACATGCTCGTCCGGGTCGCGATGACCACGAGCGGGGCCATCGCGGAAGCGAATGCTGTGACGGCCCTCACGCGGTTCGCTTTCCGTCATCCACCCGCACATGCACGAAGACCCCGGATCAACCTGGTGGTCGATCACGGGGTCTTCCGGCACTTCCTTCGAAGTGCCCCCGGCAGGATTCGAACCTGCGCACACGGCTCCGGAGGCCGTTGCTCTATCCCCTGAGCTACGGGGGCGCGTCTTCCGTTCGAGCTCTCGCTCGCGGCGACAGAAAGAACACTACCAGCTCCGGCCGGGTGATCCGTAACGGGTTGCCGGGCGGGGCCGGGGGCGCTCGCCCGCAGGGGGCGGAAGTGCGGAAAAGCCGGACGCGGCGCCGGTCGCACGCCTACTCTCGGGGTTGTGCCTGGCTTGTCCGGCCGGGTCCTTGTTGTCGATGACAACAGGGTCATCCGGCAGTTGATCAGGGTCAATCTCGAGCTGGAGGGCTTCGAGGTCGTGACCGCGGCCGACGGTGCCGAGTGCCTGGAGATCGTGCACAGCGTGTGCCCGGACGTCGTGACACTGGACTTCGTGATGCCCCGGCTCGACGGGCTGCGGACGGCAGCGCGGCTGCGGGCCGACGCGCGCACGCGGCACATACCCGTCGCCATCATCAGCGCCTGCACCCAACTGGAAGTGGAGAGCGGGCGGTCGGCGGGGGTGGACGCGTTCCTGGCGAAGCCGTTCGAGCCCGCCGAGCTCGTACGGATGGTGCGCAGACTGCGGCGCGGCCGCGGGGGAGCGGGGGAGGCGGTGCCGGCGGAGGGCGCCGCACCGGGGGATGCGGAGCCGGCCGTCCGGCCCGCGGGGTAGAACGCGACGGCCCGGAGGAAACCTGTTGGCGGAGCGACCCGCCTCCTCCCCTAGTCTTGGTCCCGTGACCCCCGCCGATCTCTCCCGCACCGTGCTCCACGCCGTGCGTCGTGCCGTCGAGGCCGACGAACTGCGTGCCGCGGTGCCGGCGACGGCCGGTGTGCGGGTGCCGCCCCGGCCGGGATGCGGCGACTACGCCACCGGCATCGCGCTGCGGCTGGCCAAGGACAGCGGGCGGCCCGCCCGGGACGTGGCCGAGGTGCTGCGGCGCCGACTGGCACGGGAGCCGGGCATCGCCCGGGTCGAGATCGCCGGGCCCGGGTTCCTCAACATCACCCTCGACGGCCCGCACCACGGACGGCTCGTACGGGAGGCGCTCGCATCACGCGCCCAGAGCGAACCGCTTCCGCTGCGCCCCCCCGACGCGCTGGTGCGACGACTCGGCCCCGACGCCGCCCGGTGGAGCCTCCTCTGCCCCCCGGGTCTCGACCGCGATCTGCTCCTCGTCCAGCGCGAGAGCAACCCCCTCTTCCGGGTGCGGTACGCGCACTCCCGCTGCCGCGCGCTGCTGCGCAACGCCCGCGACCTCGGTTTCGGCCCGGAGGTCGAGGAGGCCTACGGCGACGGGGACGCCCCCCTGCTGACCGTCCTCGCCGACCACCCCCGCATCGCCGCCGCCCGCGACCCCGAGCGGCTCGCCCGCGCCCTGGAGCGGCTGGCCGACGCGTTCCTGCGCTGGCAGACGACGTGTACGCCGCTGCCCCGCGGCGACGAGAAACCCTCGGTCGTCCACCGCGCCCGGCTGGCCCTCGCCGACGCCACGGGAACGGTGCTCGCAGACGGCCTCCACCAGCTCGGCATCACCGCACCCGCACACCTCTGAGCACCTCCGAGGGGATCGCCACCATGAGCCGTTCCGCCCACCCCGCCGGGCCCCGCTACGCCGACGTCCTGCCCGAGGGACACCACCCCGCTCCGCCCGCCGACCTCAACGCCCTCGACCCGCGCGTGTGGTCCCGCACGGTCGCCCGCGACGCGGCCGGCACGGCCACCGTCGGCGGACTGGACGTCAAGCACCTGGCCGAGGAGTTCGGGACGCCCGCCTACTTCCTCGACGAGGACGACTTCCGGGCCCGCTGCCGGGCCTGGAGCGAGGCGTTCGGTCCGGACGCGGACGTCTTCTACGCGGGCAAGGCCTTCCTCTCCCGCGCCGTCGTGCGCTGGCTGACCGAGGAGGGGCTCAACCTCGACGTCTGCTCGGGCGGCGAGCTCTCCACCGCGCTCGCCGCGGGCATGCCCGCCGAGCGCATCGCCCTGCACGGCAACAACAAGTCCGTCGAGGAGATCACCCGCGCCGTCGAGGCCGGCGTCGGACGGATCGTCGTCGACTCCTTCCAGGAGATCGTGCGCGTCGCCCACATCGCCCAGAAGGCCGGGAAGCGGCAGCGGGTGCAGATCCGCGTCACCGTCGGCGTCGAGGCGCACACCCACGAGTTCATCGCCACGGCCCACGAGGACCAGAAGTTCGGCCTCCCGCTGGCCGGCGGACAGGCCGCCGAGGCCGTGCGCCGGGTCCTCAAGCTCGACGGGCTGGAGCTCGTCGGCGTCCACTCGCACATCGGCTCGCAGATCTTCGACACCTCCGGTTTCGAGGTCGCGGCCCGCCGCGTCGTCGGCCTGCTGGCCGAGGTCCGCGACGAGCACGGCGTCGAGCTGCCGGAGATCGACCTCGGCGGTGGCCTGGGCATCGCCTACACCTCCGAGGACGACCCGCGCGAGCCGCACGAGATCGCCACCGCGCTGCGCGCCATCGTCGAGCGGGAGTGCGCGGCCGCCGGGCTCGCCGTGCCGCGGCTCTCCGTCGAGCCGGGGCGCGCGATCGTGGGACCCACCGCCTTCACGCTCTACGAGGTGGGGACGGTCAAGGAGCTGCCCGGACTGCGCACCTACGTCAGCGTCGACGGCGGCATGTCCGACAACATCCGTACGGCGCTCTACGACGCGGACTACTCCGTGGCACTGGTCTCCCGCACCTCGACGGCCGAGCCCATGCTCTCCCGCGTCGTCGGCAAGCACTGCGAGTCCGGTGACATCGTCGTGCGCGACGCCTTCCTCCCCGCGGACCTCGCCCCCGGCGACCTGCTCGCCGTCCCGGCGACCGGCGCGTACTGCCGGTCGATGGCGAGCAACTACAACCACGCGCTGCGCCCGCCCGTCGTGGCGGTCAAGGACGGCACGGCGCGAGTGATCGTCCGACGCGAGACCGAAGAGGACCTGCTCCGGCTCGATGTCGGCTGACCAAGCCGCTGACGAACAGCGGAGTCTCGGATGCTGGACGGGCTGGGGAACCACCCGTCCGGTGAGTGAGACTGTGTATTACCCAAGATGTACAGGAAACGAGGTCGCATGATGCGTACGCGTCCGCTCAAAGTGGCGCTGCTGGGCTGTGGAGTAGTCGGCTCCGAGGTGGCGCGCATCATGACGACGCACGCGGACGACCTCACGGCGCGGATCGGAGCCCCCGTCGAGCTGGCCGGCATCGCCGTCCGGCGGACCGGCCGGGTCCGCGAGGGCGTCCCCGCGGAACTGATCACCACCGATGCGACGGCCCTGGTCAAACGGGGCGACATCGACGTCGTCGTCGAGGTCATCGGCGGTCTGGAGCCGGCCCGCGCGCTGATCACCACCGCCTTCGAGCACGGCGCGAGCGTCGTCTCCGCCAACAAGGCGCTGCTCGCCGAGGACGGCGCCGCGCTGCACGCCGCCGCGGAGAAGCACGGGGTGGACCTCTACTACGAGGCCGCCGTCGCCGGTGCCATCCCGCTGGTCCGGCCGCTGCGCGAGTCCCTGGCCGGTGACAAGGTCAACCGGGTGCTGGGCATCGTCAACGGCACCACCAACTTCATCCTCGACAAGATGGACACCAGCGGCGCGGGCTACTCCGAGGCGCTGGACGAGGCCACCGCGCTGGGCTACGCCGAGGCCGACCCCACGGCGGACGTCGAGGGCTTCGACGCCGCCGCCAAGGCCGCGATCCTGGCGGGCATCGCGTTCCACACCCGGGTCCGGCTGGACGATGTCCATCGCGAGGGCATGACGGAGGTCACGGCCGCGGACTTCGCCTCCGCGAAGCAGATGGGCTGCACCATCAAGCTGCTGGCGATCTGCGAGCGCGCCGCCGACGGCCGCTCGGTCACCGCCCGGGTGCACCCGGCGATGATCCCGCTGACGCATCCGCTCGCCTCGGTGCGCGAGGCGTACAACGCGGTGTTCGTCGAGGCCGAGGCGGCCGGGCAGCTGATGTTCTACGGCCCGGGCGCCGGCGGCTCGCCGACCGCCTCCGCGGTCCTCGGCGACCTGGTCGCCGTCTGCCGCAACAAGCTGGCCGGGGCCACCGGCCCGGGGGAATCGGCGTACGCGGCGCTGCCGGTGAGCCCGATGGGCGAGGTGGTCACGCGGTACCACATCAGCCTCGACGTCGCCGACCGGCCGGGCGTCCTCGCCCAGGTCGCCACGGTCTTCGCCGAGCACGGCGTCTCCATCGACACCGTCCGCCAGCAGGGCAAGGACGGCGAGGCGGCGCTGGTCGTCGTCACCCACCGGGCCGCCGACGCCGCGCTGTCGGCCACGGTCGAGGCGCTGCGCAGGCTGGACACGGTGCGCGGGGGTCGCGAGCATCATGCGCGTTGAGGGCGAGTAGGGAAGCAAGAGGAACGACCATGAGTGCGAACAAGCCCACCCGTCAGTGGCGGGGCATCATCGAGGAGTACCGCGACCGGCTCCCGGTCTCGGCGGACACGCCGGTGGTCACGCTGCGCGAGGGCGGCACGCCCCTGGTGCCGGCGCAGGTGCTCTCCGAGCGCACCGGCTGCGAGGTCCACCTGAAGGTGGAGGGTGCCAACCCCACCGGTTCCTTCAAGGACCGCGGCATGACGATGGCCATCTCGCGCGCCAAGGAGGAGGGCGCGAAGGCCGTCATCTGCGCCTCCACGGGCAACACGTCCGCCTCCGCGGCCGCCTACGCGGTGCGCGCGGGCATGGTGTGCGCCGTCCTGGTCCCCGAGGGCAAGATCGCGCTCGGCAAGATGGGCCAGGCGCTGGTGCACGGCGCGCGCATCCTCCAGGTCGCGGGCAACTTCGACGACTGCCTCGACCTGGCGCGCGGCCTGGCCGACAACTACCCGGTGGCGCTGGTCAATTCGGTCAATCCGGTGCGTATCGAGGGCCAGAAGACGGCGGCCTTCGAGATCGTCGACGCGCTCGGTGACGCCCCGGACATCCACGTCCTGCCGGTCGGCAACGCGGGCAACATCACCGCCTATTGGCGCGGCTACCGGGAGTACGCCGCCGACGGCATCGCCTCCCGCACCCCGCGCATGTGGGGCTACCAGGCGTCCGGTTCGGCGCCGATCGTGCGCGGCGCCCCGGTGAAGGACCCGCACACCATCGCCACGGCCATTCGCATCGGCAACCCCGCCTCGTGGCAGTTCGCCGAGCAGGCGCGCGACGAGTCGGGCGGCCGCATCGACGAGGTGACGGACCGCCAGATCCTCGCCGCCTACCGGCTGTTGGCCGCGCAGGAGGGCGTCTTCGTCGAGCCCGCCTCGGCGGCGAGCGTCGCCGGCCTGCTCAAGGCGGCCGAGGCGGGCGAGGTCGACCCGGGCCAGCGCATCGTCTGCACGGTGACCGGCAACGGCCTCAAGGACCCCGACTGGGCCGTGGCCGGCGCCCCGCAGCCGGTGACCGTGCCGGTGGACGCGGCCGTGGCCGCGGAGCGGCTCGGCCTCGTGCAGTAACTCGCGCGGCGAAAGGCCTGGTCCGTGCGCCGGAGCGGCGCCCCTTCGACGGGGCCGCCCGGCGCGCGGACCGATCCGCCCCGCTGATACCGCCCCGTCGCACAGGAAGGGGCAGGATCAGGGAAAGACCGTCTCAAATCCGGCGCGCCGCAGGCGACACGCATCGCGCGCCTCCTGTGCGCCCTATGTCGCCACAGAACCTTCCTTCGATAGGCTGTCCTCACTCCGCCCCGTCGCAGAACCGAGCCGCCCTCCATGCGGTCTCGCCGTCGCGGCCCTTGCGGATGTCGCACGCCCTACCAAGGCCACACCAAGGAGAGTCATCGAGCGATGGCCGGTCCCGCCTTCCGCGCCGCCGCCGTCCGAGTGCGCACCCCTGCCACCAGCGCCAATCTCGGTCCCGGCTTCGACGCCCTCGGTCTGTCCCTGGGTCTTTACGACGACGTCGTGGTCCGGGTGGCCGAATCCGGGCTGCACATCGACATCGCCGGCGAGGGTGCCGATTCCCTCCCGCGCGACGAGAGCCACCTGCTCGTACGGTCCCTGCGCACCACGTTCGACCTGCTGGGCGGCCAGCCGCGCGGCCTCGAGGTGGTCTGCGCCAACCGCATCCCGCACGGCCGGGGCCTGGGTTCCTCGGCCGCCGCGATCTGCGCGGGGATCGTCGCCGCCCGGGCGGTGACGATAGGCGGGGCCGAGCGGCTCGACGAGACGGCGATGCTGGAGCTGGCCACCGAGATCGAGGGCCACCCCGACAACGTCGCCGCGTGCCTGCTCGGCGGCTTCACCCTGGCCTGGACGGACGGGGGAGCGGCCCGGGCCATTCGGATGGACCCGGCCGATTCCATCGTTCCGGTGGTCTTCGTCCCCGGCAGGGCGGTGGCCACCGAGACCGCGCGGGGGCTGCTGCCGCGGCAGGTCCCTCATGTGGACGCCGCGGCCAACGCCGGCCGGGCCGCACTGCTGGTCGAGGCGCTGACCCGGCGCCCCGAGCTGCTGCTCGCGGCCACCGAGGACCGGCTCCACCAGGAGTACCGCGCCCCGGCGATGCCGGAGAGCGTGGCCCTGGTCAACCGGCTGCGGGCGGACGGCGTGCCCGCGGTCATCTCCGGCGCGGGCCCCACGGTGCTCGCGCTGGTCGAGGACAGCGCGGCCGACAAGGTCGCGCGGCTGGCGGGCGAGGGATGGGCGGCCAACCGGCTGGCCCTCGACGCCGGGGGGACGAGCGTGCTGCCGCTCGCCGCGTGAGGCGGGAGCGGGGGCGGCGCTCGACAGGAGAAGGGCCCCGCGAAAACGCGGTTGCCGGTCTTTGAGAGGGGGAATGTTTGTGGGATCCGGTAGTGTTAACCTCAAGTCTGCACCCGAAGCCACATCGGCTCGGTGCTCTGTGTCCCGATCAGGGACCGCTTTTCTTCCGGGAGCCTCCCAGACTGCCTGAGCAGATTCGAGCACGCTCCGGAATCGGCGTGGGCGACATGAGTGAAGCGATGCGTCTTTATCTTCACTGATTCCTTCACGTCGGCATCAATGCACTGATTCTTCCGCCGTACCGCGGCGGACCACCGCCCCGGCCCGGTCCGCACAGCAGACCGCAGCCGGACAGCACAACCGGTCGCCGAGCCAGACAGGCCGACGCCCGCTCCAGGGAAGGACCCCTTCGTGAGCGACACCACCGATCTGATGGGCGTGAACGCCGCCGGCACTGACAAGAGTGCCTCCGCGCCCGCCACGGACGCTCCCGCCGCGCCTGCCACCGGTGCTTCCGCCGCCCCGCGGCGGCGACGCTCGGGCACGGGCCTCGACGCCATGGTCCTGGCCGAGCTCCAGCAGCTCGCTTCCGGCCTCGGCATCAAGGGCACCGCGCGGATGCGCAAAGGCCAGCTGATCGAGGTCATCAAGGAGAAGCAGGCCGCCTCCGGCGGTGCCGCCAAGCCCGCGGCCGAGCCGGCCGCGGACGCGCCGGCGGAGAAGCCGAAGCGCCGTGCCACCTCGCGGGCCCGTACGGGCGAGGCCGAGAAGGCCGCCGAGCCGGCCGCGGCCCAGCAGCAGATCGAGATCCCGGGCCAGGGCGGCGGCGACGAGGCGCCGGCCGGCGAGCGCCGTCGTCGTCGGGCCACCGCGCCCGCCGGCAGCCCGGAGGGCGCCGCCGAGGCGCGCACCGAGACCCGCTCCGAGGCCCGCACCGAGGTGCTGACCTCGGAGAAGCCGGAGGCCGAGGCCGAGGGCGGCCGCAAGGGCGACCGTCAGGACCGCGGCGAGCGCGGCCAGAAGGGCGACCGCCGGGAGCGCGGCGAGCGGGGCGAGCGCGGTCAGCGCGACCGCCGCGGCCGTGGCGAGGAGGGCGCCGGCGCCGGCCAGCAGGGCGGCAGCCGCCAGCAGCGCGAGCGCGCCGGCCGCGCCCCCGAGGGCCCGCCAGGACGAGGACGACTTCGACGGCGGCCGCCGCGGCCGTCGCGGCCGTTACCGCGACCGCCGTGGCCGTCGCGGCCGCGAGGACTTCGCGAACGAGCCGCAGCTGTCCGAGGACGACGTCCTGATCCCCGTCGCGGGCATCCTCGACATCCTCGACAACTACGCGTTCATCCGGACCTCCGGCTACCTGCCCGGTCCGAACGACGTCTACGTCTCCCTCGCCCAGGTCCGCAAGAACGGCCTGCGCAAGGGCGACCACGTCACCGGCGCGGTGCGCCAGCCCAAGGACGGCGAGCGCCGCGAGAAGTTCAACGCCCTCGTGCGCCTCGACTCGGTGAACGGCATGGCGCCCGAAACCGGCCGCGGGCGGCCCGAGTTCCACAAGCTGACCCCGCTCTACCCGCAGGACCGCCTGCGGTTGGAGACCGACCCCGGTGTTCTGACGACCCGAATCATCGATCTGGTCGCCCCCATCGGCAAGGGCCAGCGCGGTCTGATCGTGGCCCCGCCGAAGACCGGCAAGACCATGATCATGCAGGCGATCGCCAACGCGATCACCACCAACAACCCCGAGTGCCACCTGATGGTCGTCCTGGTCGACGAGCGTCCGGAAGAGGTCACCGACATGCAGCGGTCGGTCAAGGGCGAGGTCATCTCCTCGACCTTCGACCGCCCGGCCGAGGACCACACCACCGTCGCCGAGCTGGCCATCGAGCGCGCCAAGCGCCTCGTCGAGCTGGGTCACGACGTGGTCGTGCTGCTCGACTCCATCACCCGCCTGGGCCGCGCCTACAACCTGGCCGCCCCGGCCTCCGGGCGCATCCTGTCCGGTGGTGTCGACTCGACCGCGCTCTACCCGCCGAAGAAGTTCTTCGGCGCCGCGCGCAACATCGAGGACGGCGGCTCGCTGACCATCCTGGCCACCGCGCTGGTCGAGACCGGCTCGCGCATGGACGAGGTGATCTTCGAGGAGTTCAAGGGCACCGGCAACATGGAGCTCAAGCTCGACCGGAAGCTCGCCGACAAGCGCATCTTCCCCGCGGTGGACGTCGACCCGTCCAGCACCCGCAAGGAGGAGATCCTGCTCGGCGCCGACGAGCTGGCCATCGTCTGGAAGCTCCGCCGTGTGCTGCACGCGCTGGACTCGCAGCAGGCCATCGAGCTGCTCCTCGACAAGATGAAGCAGACGAAGTCCAACGCCGAGTTCCTGATGCAGATCGCCAAGACGGCGCCCGCGCCCGGCAACGGCAACGACTGACGGTCCCGTACCGGAGCGGAACCCCCCGTCGCGAGAGCGACGGGGGGTTCCGCTTTTTGTCGCCTTGTCGTCGTCGTGATCTTGCCGAGTCCTCCTCGTGACCTTCTGAGACTTCCGCCACAGGGGCACCGCCTCGCACGACCCCGCGCAAGTCCCGTCGTAACGGGTGAAAACGCAGGTGGCAGGGGGTGCGAGAAAGATCGGGGCGCCGCGATTCCGGCCCGTTCCTAAGAAAGCCCTCACACGGCACCGTGCAACCCTGTCGCAGACCTCGCCGTCTGAGTTCCACGACGGCAGGGGGGAAGCCGAACCAGCGGAGGACTGAGGAACGTATGGCGGACGAGACCAGGGGTACGAGGGCCGGTGCGCGCCGCCGGCGGCCCGGCGGGCCCCGTGGCCGCCGGCGCAAGCCCCGCGAGCGCCGCAAGGGCTGGCGAATAGCCCTCTGGACGACCACGGCGGTGGTCGTCCTGGGCGGCTCGGGCGTCGGGTACGCCTACTTCAAGCTCAACGGCAACCTGCACGGCGTCGACATCAACTCCGCCCTCGGCACCGACCGCCCCGACAACGTGGACAACGGCTCGCAGGACATCCTCGTCCTCGGCTCCGACTCGCGGGCCGGCGCGAACGGCCAGTACGGCCGGGACGAGGGCAGCGCCCGCTCCGACACCGCGATGATCGTCCACGTCTACGCGGGCCACAAGAAGGCCAGCGTCGTCAGCATCCCGCGCGGACACCATGGTTCCCCGCCCCGAGTGCAGGACGCTCGACGGCAAGGTGAGCCCGGCCGTCAAGCGGGCCCAGTTCAACGACGCCTACTCGGTCGGCGGCGCGGTCTGCGCGGTCAAGACCGTCGAGGCCATGACCGGGATCCGCATGGACCACTACCTGGAAGTGGGACTTCGCACGGCTTCCAGAAGCTCATCGACAAGCTCGGCGGCGTCGGAGGTCACCACCACCAAGCGGATCCGCGACCCCGTACAGCCACCTCGACCTGCCCGCGGGCAGCCACCGGCTCGACGGCGAGCAGTCGCTGGGGCTGGTGCGCACCCGGCACGGCGTCGGCGACGGCAGCGACCTGGGCCGCATCAAGCATGCAGCAGGCGTTCATCAAGGCGCTGATCGACCAGGTCAAGTCCGTCGGGCTGTTCACCAACCCGGCCAAGCTCTACGGGATCGCCGACACGCCACCAAGGCGCTCACCACCGATTCCGATCTGGCCTCGGTCAACAAGCTGCTCTCCTTCGCCAACGGGCTCAAGGGCATCGGCTCCAGCGACATGCACATGACCACCCTGCCGGTCGGCGCCGATCTGCTGGACAAGAACCGGGTCGCGCCGCTGCCCCAGGCCAAGCAGGTCTGGCAGGCGCTCCACGACGACAAGCCCATCCCGAGTCCG
>NZ_BAAAXZ010000008.1:0-11850 GCF_039535865.1 Streptomyces thioluteus | reverse complement strand
GCTCATCGCGCCGACGAGCGCCACGCTCGCCTCCGGGCCGCCCCGGGGGGCCGGTCCTGCGGAGGGCGAACGGGCCCTCCCCCGCCAGGACCGGCAGCGCCGTGCCGCCGCGGCCGTCCGGGGCGGCGACGACGTGGGCCGCGGCGCGGACGCTCACGCGGTCCACTGCGCGAGACGCTCGCGCACCCACGCGCGTACCGGAGCCACGCCGTCCTCGGCGGTCAGCGACGTGAAGGCCACCGGCAGCTCGCCGCGCTGCGCCTTGGCGTCGCGGGCCATGCCCTCCAGGTCCACGCCGACGTACGGGGCGAGGTCGGTCTTGTTGACCACCAGCAGGTCGGCGGTGGTGATGCCGGGGCCGCCCTTGCGCGGGATGTCGTCGCCGCCCGCCACGTCGATGACGAAGATCTGGGCGTCGACGAGGCCCTTGGAGAAGGTGGCGGTGAGGTTGTCGCCGCCGGACTCGACGAGGACGAGGTCGAGCGGGCCGACGGCGTCCTCCAGGTCCTCTATGGCCTCCAGGTTCGCCGAGATGTCGTCCCTGATCGCGGTGTGCGGGCAGGCGCCGGTCTCCACCGCGGTGATCCGCTCCGGCGGGAGAACGGCGTTCCGCAGCAGGAACTCGGCGTCCTCGCGGGTGTAGATGTCGTTCGTCACGACCGCGATCGACAGCTCGTCGCGCAGGGCACGGCAGAGGGCGGCGACGGTCGCCGTCTTGCCGGATCCGACGGGGCCACCGAGCCCGATACGGAGGGCGCGGCGGGTGCCGTCGGGGCGGAGGGGGGAGGAGGGTGCCGCGCTGTAGGTGTGGCGGTGGGGGAATGTGTTGGAGGAGTGGTCGAGGTGCATGGGGTTCTCCTGGGGAGTGGGTGGGTGGTTCGCTGGCCGGCCAGCTGCGGCGGGTGGGGGTAGCGGGGAGGGGTTGTGCCCCGGTCCCGCCCTTTCACCGTTTCCTCCGGGGCTCCGCCCCGGGCCCGACATCGCGGCACAGCCGCGGTGGGACGGGGCCGCGCCCTCTGCGCCTCGGGACCCGCGCGCCGCGCGGTGGGGCGGGGCTTCGCCCCTGCACCCCACCGGGGGCTCCGCCCCCTGGACCCCGACCAGGGCTGCCGCTTCCTGCCCCCGAAGCGCCCTGCGGGCTCCCCCGGAGAGGTACCCCCAGTCCTCAAACGCCGGACGGGCTGGATTCGCGCCCGGGCGCGCACTATCAGCCTGTCCGGCGCTTGAGGACGAGCGGCGGAGCCGCGATGCGGGGTCCGGGGCGGAGCCCCGAAAACAGCCCGTCCGGCGTTTGAGGACAATGCGGCGCAGCCGCATTGCGGGGCCCGGGGCGGAGCCCCGGAAACAGGGGTGCAGGGGGCGCAGCCCCCGCCGGGGTGCAGGGGCGGAGCCCCGCCCCACCGCGCGGAGTGCGGGTCCCGGCGCGCGCCGCGCGCCGCGGGGTGGCGCAGGGGCGCAGCCCCCGCGGAAACGGGGAAAGGGCGGGGCAGGGAGCAAACCCCTCACGAAGCGAACAACCGCACAGGCCACGCCGCATGCCCCTCCGCCATCACATCCAACAACGGCCCCGACGCCGCCGGCAGCACTCCGACCCCCTCGACAAGAGCCCGCGCCGCCGCCTCCGCCGCCCCCGCCGCCACCCCGTCCACGTCCGACCCCAACCGCGCCAACACCCCCGTCGCCTCGAACGGATCGAGCCCCACCAGCCGCACCACTGCCGTCACCGGCCCGCTCACCGCCTCGTACGCCACCGCGTACGCCGCGTCCGACGGCCCCAGGCCGGCCGCGCGCGCGGCCACGCCGAGGACGATCGGCTGGTGGGCCCCGCGCGGCCGGGCCGCCGCGAGGGTGTCCAGCGCGGCGCACGGCCACGCCGCCCGTGCCGCGCGCATCATCTGCCGGCCGAGCCGGCGGGCGGAGGCGCGCAGCACCGCCGAGGGTGTGCGCGCGTCCGCCGCCTCGTCCAGCAGCAACGGGTCGTACCCGGCCGCCGCCGCGGCCGCGAGCGCGGCGGCGGTCAGTCCGGTCGTGTGCAGCCGGCCCCGGCAGAACGCCTCCAGCGAGGCCGCGTCCCGGATCCGTCCCGCGTCGACCGCGGCCTCCGCGCCGCCGGAGTGGGCGTGCCCGCCGGCGGGGAAGCGTCCGTCGGCGAGGACGAGCAGAGGGGCCAGGGAGGTCGCCATCAGAAGAGGAAGTACCGCTGGGCCATGGGCAGTTCCTCCGCGGGCCGCGGCTCGACGGCGGCGCCGTCGATCAGCACGGTGAACGTGTCGGGATCGACTTCGACCCGCGGCCGGGCGTCGTTGTTGCGCATGTCCGCCTTGGTCACCCCCCGGGTGTCACGGATCGGGACGAAGCGCTTGCCGAGCCCGAGCCGTTCGGGGAGCCCGTCGTCCAGCGCCCATCGGGTCACGAAGTTGAGGGAGTTGGCGGCCGGGGCCCGGCCGGTCGCGCCGAACATCGGCCGCGGCAGCACCGGTTGCGGCGTCGGAATGGACGCGTTCGCGTCGCCCATCTGCGCCCATGCGATCTGCCCGCCCTTGAGGACCAGCAGCGGCTTGACGCCGAAGAAGGCGGGATCCCACAGCACCAGATCCGCGAGCTTGCCCTCCTCCACGGAGCCGATCTCCCGGTCGAGCCCCTGGGCGACGGCCGGGTTGATCGTGTACTTGGCGACGTAGCGGCGGGCCCGCGCGTTGTCGGCCGGCCCGTCGCCGGGCAGTGCTCCGCGCAGCCGCTTCATGGCGTGCGCGGTCTGCCAGGTGCGCAGCACGGTCTCGCCGATGCGGCCCATGGCCTGGGAGTCGGAGGAGACGATCGAAATGGCCCCGAGATCGTGCAGGTGGTCCTCGGCGGCGATGGTGCCGGGCCGGATGCGGGACTCGGCGAAGGCGAGGTCCTCCGGCACCGTGGGATTGAGGTGGTGACAGACCATCAGCATGTCGAGGTGCTCCTCGACGGTGTTGACGGTGTGCGGCCGCGTCGGATTGGTGGAGCTGGGAAGGACGTTGGCCTCGGAGACGACGGTGATGATGTCGGGCGCGTGCCCGCCTCCGGCGCCCTCCGTGTGGTATGCGTGGATGGAGCGGCCGCCGATCGCGGCGAGGGTGTCGCCGACGAAGCCCGCCTCGTTGAGGGTGTCGGTGTGGATGGCGAGCTGGGCGCCGCTCTCCTCGCAGACGCCCAGGCAGGCGTCGATGACGGCGGGCGTCGCCCCCCAGTCCTCATGGATCTTGAACCCGACGGCCCCGCCCCGCAGTTGCGCACGCATCGCGTCGTGCGAGACGGTGTTGCCCTTCCCCAGCAGGCCGATGTTGACGGGGTACGCCTCCAACGCCTCGAACATCCGGGCAAGATGCCAGGAGCCGGGGGTGATGGTGGTGGCCTTGCTGCCCTCCGCCGGCCCGGTGCCGCCGCCGACGAGGGTGGTGACGCCGGAGGCGAGGGCGGTCTCGACGGCCTGCGGGCAGATGAAGTGGACGTGGGCGTCGATGGCCCCGGCGGTGAGGATCCGCCCGTTCCCCGCGATGATCTCGGTTTCCGGCCCGATCACCAGATCCGGATGGACGCCGTCCATCGTGTCGGGGTTGCCGGCCTTCCCGATGCCGGTGATCCGGCCGTCGCGGATGCCGACGTCCGCCTTGACGACGCCCCAGTGGTCGAGGATCAGGGCGCCGGTGATCACGGTGTCGGGAGCACCCTCGGCGCGCGTCACCCGGGACTGCCCCATCGACTCACGGATGACCTTGCCGCCGCCGAAGACGGCCTCGTCCCCCGCGTGGCCGGGGCCGCCGGCACGGTCCTCCTCGACCTCGATCAGCAGATCGGTGTCGGCGAGGCGGACGCGGTCGCCGACGGTGGGTCCGTACAGCCCGGCGTAGACGCTCCGTTCGAGCTCACGCATCGAGCTGTCCCCCGCACTCGCCGCGCAGCCCCTCGACGATCCGCTTGCCGGCGATCGGGACGAGGTCCACCTCGACCGGGATGCCGGGCTCGAAGCGGACGGCGGTGCCGGCCGCGACGTCCAGCCGCTTGCCGTGGGCCGCCGCGCGGTCGAAGTCCAGGCCGGGGTTGGATTCGGCGAAGTGGTAGTGGGAGCCGACCTGGACGGGCCGGTCGGCGGTGTTGAGGACGGTCAACCGGGTGCGGTGCAGTCCCTCGTTGAGCCGGACGGGAGCCTCCGCGTACAGAACCTCTCCGGGTATCACTTCTGTCCCCTCCCCCTTACGCGATGGGCTCGTGCACGGTGACGAGCTTGGTCCCGTCCGGGAAGGTGGCCTCGACCTGGACGTCGTGGATCATCTCGGGGATGCCGGTCATGACCTCGTCGCGGGTGAGGACCTTGCGCCCCGAGGACATCAACTCGGCCACGGTGCGGCCGTCCCGGGCGCCCTCGAGGATGTGCGCGGTGATCAGCGCGACGGCCTCGGGATGATTGAGGAGCAGCCCGCGCGCCCGGCGCTTCCCGGCGACGTCGGCGGCCACATGAATGAGCAGTCGCTCCTGCTCGTGCGGGGTCAGTTGCACGCGTCCCACCTCACTGTCATCCGAACGCAGCGGGACATTACCCCAGTTCAGCACGGTGCCGAGCCGGTGGAGTCCCCCCGGGGACCGGTGATTGCAGATTAGGGCGCAAGCTTTTCCAACGCGTTAACTGACCCTTTGCACCGGCATGGGTGAACGGTGGGAATCGGTCGTTCAACCGGCACCGGTCCGGGTTCGAGGAGGATCCGGCGGCACCGGCCGACGGGACGGTCTTGCCGACCGTACGCGTCGGCCCTGCCGATCCGTACGCGCCGCGGGAGGCGGAGCCCGCCGCCTCCCGCAACGTTTCTGCTAACAGCCCGCCAGGATGCCGGCGAGCTTGTTCTTCTCCGCCGTGTCCACGCTCAGCTTGTAGTCGTGCTTGACCGTGACCCACATCCGCGCGTACGTGCAGGCGTAACCCTTCAGCGGCGGCATCCACTTCGCCGGGTCCTTGTCGCCCTTGGCCTGGTTGACCCGGTCGGTGACGGCGATGAGCTGGGAGCGGGTCAGGTCGTTGGCGAACTTCTGACGGTCGGCCTTCGTCCACTTGTTGGCGCCCGAGCGCCACGCCTCCGCGAGGGGGACGACGTGGTCGATGTCGAGGTCGGCGGCGTCCTCCCAGGTCGCGCCGTCGTAGGGCGAGTACCAGGTACCGGAGACGGCCGCGCACTTGCCGTCCTGCTCGACGTCCTTGCCGTCGCGCTGGAGAACGACCTCGCGGGTGTTGCACTGTCCGTGCTGAGTGATCCAGTGCGGGAACTGGGCCCGGCTGTAACCGTCGAGGCTGCCTTCGGGCTGGACGGTCAGCGACGTGACGTAGGCGCGGGCGGTGGACGCGTCCACCGGGGCCGGCGGGGCGGCCTGTGCCGCGGGTCCGGTGAGGACGATCGTGCCGACGAGAGCGGCGAGGCCGGCGGATATGGATATTCGACGCGCGTAGACACGCATGCGTAACGCTCCTGGTGGGTGCGGTGACTGACGGTGCATCAGGTTGCGGGCACCGGATGTCCGGGGGGTGAGTACCAGGCAACACAATGAAGACGTGCACATGTCAACGCAAGAGTTACGGCAGTGATCTCGCTCTCGATTTCCGGATCACTCCGTGCGCGGGCGGAGCGGGCAAGGAAGCGGACGGGGCAGGCAAGGAAGAAGGCGGGGCGGGCATGAAAAAGGACCTCCGCCCGCTCCGGCCGGAGGTCCCGCTCTCAACCCGGCACCCTCAACCGGATGCCGTCAGCCGCGCTCCCGGTGCTCCGCCGCGATGCCGAAGCGCTGACGTTCGCCGTGGGCGGAGGACAACGGTCGCGCCGTGGAGACCGTACTGATCACCGGCTCCTCCGCCACGGCCGGCTCCTCCGCCGCACCCTCCTCCAGCCGCCGCAGGTCATCGGCGGACACCAGGGCGACCAGCGGCTTCCCGTGCCGCGTGACGACGACGCGCTCGCCGCCGTAGACGACGCGATTGATCAGGTCCGCGAGCTCGGCCCGGGCCTGCGTCACAGGAATTTCGTAGGTCATGCTCCCATTCTAACGGGATGTACATCCTGTACATTTTTTACAGACGGCCCGCCCGCAGACGGTCCGCACCCATGTGAGGAGCACCCTTGAATCTCCACACCGCGCGCCACGTCCTCCCCGAGTTCACCGAGCGCACCAGCTACGGCCACCGCACCCTCGACCCCTACTCCAAGCTGCTGGAGGGGCGGATCGTCATGCTGGGGACGGCGGTCGACGACACCGCCGCCACCGACGTGATCGCGCAGCTGATGCAGTTGGAGCATTCGGCGCCCGGGCAGGACATCTCGCTCTATCTCAACTCCCCCGGCGGCTCCTTCGCCGCGCTCTGCGCCGTGCACGACACGATGCGCTACATCGACTGCGACATCGAGACGGTCTGCCTGGGCCAGGCCGGGCCGGCGGCCGCGCTGCTGCTGGCGGCGGGGGCGCCGGGGAAGCGGTCGGTGCTGCCGCACGCCCGGGTGGTCGTCGGGCCGCCCGGACTGGCCGACCCCGTGCAGGGACAGCCGTCCGATCTGGCCCTGCACGCCGAGGAGTTGCTGCGCCAGCGGGACCTCCAGGCGGAGCTGCTGGCGCGGTACACGGGACGCGGCGTCGAGCAGGTGCTCGCGGACACCGAACGGGACACCGTCCTCGACGCGGCCGCCGCGGTCGCCTTCGGCCTGGCCGACCGGATCGTCGACCACCGTGTCCCGGACTGGCGGTGACCTGCGATGCTGCCCGAACTCCCGCCGCTGCCCGCGCTGACCCGCGCCGAGGGCGAGCTGGTGGACCGGTACCTCGAAGTACTGGATCTCCTCGGACGGATCAATCCGGCCCGCGGGCGCGACACGTACGGGGGGCTACGAGCCGCGCAGGCTCTCGTGGTCGCGGCCGCCGGTCTGCGGGACGCCCTGACCGTCATGTTCGAGCGAGGTGAACAGGAGGTGTACGCGGGGACAATGGCACGTGCGATGCGCGTTCTGGACGGGGAGCGGCGCGCCGCGCGGCTGATGTTGCCGCCGCCGTCCGCGAGTTGAGCAACGGAAACGCTTTTCATCTGGATTCCGTCAGACGGCGGACGCGATCGTGGACACCGCGCAGTGATCACTCTGCGCGGGACGCGCACTCGGCGCGCGAGTGATCGGTAACCGGTGCAGGTGGCGGACTCACCCCGGCCGCCCGATGAGGGTCAAATCGCCGCGCGTCCACCCGAATTGCCCACAGGTGACGAGGCTCACATAACGAGAGTTCCGCTCGGCGTGGGCGCCGCGGCTGCGCCAAGATCCTCGGGACGACAAGACCCCGCCACACGGCGGGGCGGTCCGGGCGGACGCCGAACCCTGCCGCCGCCCGGACGACGGGTCGACACAGGGAGTGATCGGCAGGGATGGAGGACCCGAGCGCGACGGGACGGCTCCCCGGAGCCGGCCCTTGGGGTGAAGCCGCCCACGGCGGCCGGGCATTCTTCGCCTGCCCGAACCCGACAGGCAATCCTTCACAGGCGGCTGACGAAGGGTATGCGACATGGGCGCGCACAAACGTCCCGCAAGGCTGTCCAAAGCCAAGGCCGCATCGGCCCTGACCCTCGCCGCCGTCGGCGTCACGGTGCTGACGCCGGGCGGTGCCTCCAAGGCGGAAGCGGCGTCCGTCTCGGTCAGGGCCCTGCAGATCGCCGCATCCAAGCAGGGCTCGCCCTATCAATGGGGCGCCACGGGCCCGTACAGCTTCGACTGCTCGGGCCTGACCCTCTACTCCTTCAAGCGGGCCGGCAAGCAGCTGCCCCGCACGGCCGCTGCCCAGTACAACCGCAGCCATCACATTCCCCGTTCGGCGCGCGAGCGCGGCGACCTGGTGTTCTTCCACTCCGGGCGGGGTGTCTACCACGTCGGGATATACGCGGGGAACGGCAAGATCCTGCACGCTCCCAAGACCGGTTCCGTCGTCCGCTACGAGCGGATCTGGACGAACAGCGTCTGGTACGGCCGGGTGGGCGACTGACGGCGTCTCCGACCGGGAGCGCCCGCCGGGTGGTACGGGATCCCGCACCACCCGGCGTCGGCACATCCCGTCCCAACCCAGGGACTTCGCAACGCAGTCAACGCACGGACACGGTCCACGGCAGGCGGATCCACACCGTCTTGCCGCCCTCCGCGGTCGGCGTGACCCAGAGCCGGCCGCCGCGCTCGGCGGCGAGCCAGCGGACGATCACCAACCCCCGCCCGTTGTCCTGCTGGACGGCCGCCGGAAGCCTCCGGGGGTAACGGAAGTGGCTGTCGGTGACTCCGATGCTCAGTTCCTCGTCCCGCTCCAGGCGTACGTCCACGGTGAAGACGGGCGACTGGCCACGGGTGTGCAGCACGGCGTTGGTGGCGAGTTCGGAGACGATCAGCCGCACCGCTTCGGCCTCCTCCGTGCCGTCCGGCAGTCCCCATTCCGCGAGCACGGACGCGACGTGGCGGCGGGCCGTGGCGACCGAGGCCGGGGCGCTCGGCAGAGTGACGGATGCTTCCTGGTGGTCTGCCATGACGCTGTCCCTTTCCCGCCGGGGCCGTTCACGGAAAGGAACCCCGGGCGGCTCTGCACGACAGGGTGCCACTGATAACGACCGGGATGGGAGTCATCGACCGGGATATGCATATATCTGTCGCTCAAAGCGGTGAACTGTGCGACGGGAGACCGTACGAGGTCGGTGCCATGGTCTATTGACTCTCGTGGACCCGGACGAGGGGAGGGACGGCCGATGCGGTACGGACCCGCGGTGCGCCGCCGCAAACTCGGCGCCGAACTGCGCCGCCAGCGCGAACTGACCGGAATGACCAGCCGGCAGGCCGCCGACGTGGTCGGCTGGCACCAGTCGAAGGTGAGCCGCATCGAGACGGGCAGCAGCGGCGCCAAGCCCGCCGACGTGGCCCGGCTGCTGGACGCCTACCGGGTCTCGGATCCCGAACTGCGGGCGCTGCTCGGGGCATTGTGCGGAGCGGACTCCGCGGGGCCGGGCGACGGGCGGACGGGCGCACGGCGCGGCTGGTGGTACGCCTACCGCGATCTGCTGCCCTCCGCCTATCTGGACTTCATCAGCCTGGAGTCGGAGGCGTCGCGCTCGCGCACCCTGGAGACCACCGTCGTGCCGGGCCTGTTGCAGACCCCGGAGTACGCGCGCGCCGTGACCCGGGCCGCGCTCGGCGACCCTCCCGGGCATCAGGTCGACGAACTGGTCCAGGTGCGCATGGCCCGGCAGGCGGTGCTCCACCGCGAGAGACCCCTGGAGTTGTGCGCGATCCTGGACGAGGCGGTGCTCCGCCACGAAGTGGGCGGTCCCGGGGTGATGGCGGAACAGCTGGGTCATCTGCTGGAAAGGGCCGCCCTGCCGAACGTGCGGCTGCACGTGCTCCCCTTTTCCCGGGGCAACCACATCGGCATCACCGGGCCTTTCGTCATCTTCTCCTTTCCGCGCATCGCCGATCTGGACGTGGTGGTGCTCGACCACTTGACGAGTAGCCTCTACTTGGAGCGGAAAGAGGACCTCCGGGCGTACGCCTCCGCGTTCGCCATGCTCCGGGCGCACGCCCTCCCGCACGAAGAGTCCTTGGACTACATCGCGGGGATCCACCACGGCACGAAGTGAACGGTACGAGGTGGAACGGTACGAGGTGACGCGCAGGGAGGCACCATGTCTCGTCCGGCTTCGCGTGCGGCCCAGTGGCGGCGCAGCAGTCACAGCACGGGGATGAACAACTGCGTCGAGGCGGCCGCTCTGAGCCCGGGACTGCTGGCGGTGCGCGACTCCAAGTGGGCAGGCGGGCCCGCCCTGTTGCTGCCATCCACGGCATGGTGCCCGTTCGTCGCCACCCTTCGCGGAAATTGCGGCGGGACTTCCAGCGAAACTTCCGGCGGAACTGTCAGCGGGAGTTTCGGCGGGGGTTGAGGATCCCGGCCGCCTCCGCCGTTGCCACCACCGCGCCGGCGGCCCGCTCCACCTGCTCGTCCGTGAGGTCCGCGCGGGCGGTCAGCCGCAGCCGCGAGACACCGTCCGGCACCGACGGCGGCCGGAAACAGCCCACTTCGATCCCCGCCGCCCGGCAGTCGGCCTGCCAGCGCACCGCCGCCTGCGGCGAGGGGGCGCGCACGGAGACGACGGCCGCGTCGGGGCGCACCGCCGTGAGACCCGCGCCGGTCAGACGGTCGTGCAGGCCGGTGGCCACGGCGCGTACCCGGGCCGCGCGCCCGGGTTCACGGCGCAGCACCTCCAGGGCCGCGAGGGCGGCGGCCGCCGCGGCGGGGGCGAGGCCGGTGTCGAAGATGAACGTGCGGGCGCTGCTGACGAGGTGGGCGATGACGCGGGCGGGGCCGAGCACCACACCGCCCTGGGCGCCGAGGGACTTCGAGAGGGTGACCGTGGCCACCACGTCGGGGGCGCCGGCGAGGCCGGCGGCGTGCAGGGCGCCGCGCCCGCCGTCGCCCAGCACACCGAGCCCGTGCGCGTCGTCCACCAGCAGCCCGGCGCCGTGGCGGCCGCACTGCCGGGCGAGGGCGGCGAGCGGGGCGGCGTCGCCGTCCACGGAGAAGACCGAGTCGGTCACCACGAGCGCCCGTCCCGGGTGGGCGGCCAGCGCCTTGCCGACCGCCTCGGGGTCGGCGTGCGGGACGACGGTCCGGCCGGCGCGCGCGAGGCGGCAGCCGTCGATCAGCGAGGCGTGGTTGCCCTCGTCGCAGACGAGCAGGCCGGGGGTGCCGGTGGCGTCCGGGGGCGGGGCGAGGGCCGTGACGGCGGCGAGGTTGGCGGCGTAGCCGGAGGAGAAGACGAGGGCGGCCTCGTACCCGCAGAACTCGGCCAGCGCCTCCTCCAGTCGGGCGTGCAGCGCGGTGCTGCCGGAGACCAGGCGCGAGCCGGTGGACCCGGCGCCCCAGCGGTGCGCGGCCCCGGCCGCGGCGCCGGTGACCTCCGGGTGGCGGGAGAGCCCCAGGTAGTCGTTGCCCGCCAGATCGAGCGCGGCCGGCTCCCCGGCGACGGGCTCGGGGCGCGGGCGCAGCGTACGGACGAGCCCGGCCTCACGGCGCAGCCGGTGCTGCTCGTCGAGCCAGTCGAAGGTCGGACTGGTGGGGAAAACCGCGTCGTGGGGCATCGGCCGTTCCGGTTCCTGTCAGGGGTCCTTGGCAGGACGATCTGTGGGGTTCACATAAATCCGTGCACGGGTCCCTCCGGTGCGGCACGGACAGCCTGGCCCCCCAAACTAGCCGTTTCGGGCCCCTGGACAGGATGTCGTGATCCACCCACGTCGCCGGGCCGGTGTTGTGAGATATCCACCTTGGCCAAGGGTGGCCGCGTGCGCGAGGATCATGGGCCATGGACCTGTTGAACACGTTGGTGGCCAAGGGGCTGCGCCGCGAGCTGCCCACCCGCGAAGAGGCGCTGGCCGTACTGGCGACCTCCGACGACGACCTGCTCGATGTGGTGGCCGCGGCCGGGAGGGTGCGCCGCCAGTGGTTCGGGCGGCGGGTCAAGCTCAACTACCTGGTCAACCTCAAGTCCGGTCTCTGCCCCGAGGACTGCTCGTACTGCTCGCAGCGGCTCGGTTCCGACACCGGGATCCTCAAGTACACCTGGCTCAAGCCGGAGGACGCCTCCAGGGCGGCCTCCGCGGGGGTCGCGGGCGGCGCCAAGCGGGTCTGCCTGGTCGCCAGCGGGCGCGGTCCGACGGACCGGGACATCGACCGGGTGGCGCGCACGATCGAGGCCATCAAGGAGCAGAACACCGACGTGGAGGTCTGCGCCTGCCTGGGCCTGCTCTCCGACGGCCAGGCCGAGCGGCTGCGCGACGCGGG
>NZ_BAAAXZ010000007.1:0-10881 GCF_039535865.1 Streptomyces thioluteus | reverse complement strand
GCGCCGCCTCCGGCCGAGTTCCTGCGGATCATGCACCAGCTGCTGCTCGGCGAGAACGGCTTCTACGACGAGATCTTCGAGGCGCTGCGCATCCCCTACGAGCCGGTCCGCTGCTCAAGGACATCGACGCCTCGCACGACGACGACGTCACCAAGGCCGCCCGCGTCTTCGAGCTGATCCCCGCGTACCGGGGTGCGCGGCCACGTCATGGCCGACACCGACGCTGGAGTACCGCCAGCGCAAGCACCCCGACCTGGACATCACCGAGCACGGCCTGACCCTCTGGGACCTCGAGCGGCGACTTCGCGTCGCGCGGCTTCGCCGGCAAGTCCCTGATGAAGCTGCTCGCGACACTCCTGGGCGTCTGCGCGACTCGTACTGCCGCACACCGGCATCCGAGTTCATGCACATCCAGGAACCCCAGACGCAGCGCAAGGTGATCCCCAGGACCGCGTCGAGCGCCCGCACAGCACACACCATGCCGGAGCGCGAGGAGCAGCTGCGCATCCTGCGCCGCCTCACGCGGCCGAGGCGTCGAGACGTTCCTCCAGACCAAGTACTCGGCCAGAAGCGCTTCTCGCTCGAAGGCGGCGATGTCCGTCATCCCGCTGCTGGACTCGGTGCTGGACGCGGCCGCCCGAGGCCGCCTCGACGCAGGTCGTCATCGCATGGCCCACCGCGGCCGCCTCAACGTCCTGGCGAACATCGTCGGCAAGTACGTACGCGCAGATCTTCCGCGCGAGTTCGAGGGCAACCTCGACCCGAAGTCGATGCACGTGCTCCGGCGACGTGAAGTACCACTTGGGCGCCCGAGGCACCTTCACCCGGCCTGGACGGCGAGCAGATCAGGTCTCGCTGGCCGCCAACCCGTCCCCACCTGGAGACGGTCGACCCGGTCGTCGAGGCATCGCCGCGCCAAGCAGACATCATCGGCAAGGCGGGCACGGACTTCACCGTCCTGCCGGTCCGCTCCACGGCCGACGCGGCCTTCGCGGGCAGGGCGTCGTCGCCCGAGACGCTCAACATGTCGCAGCTGCGCGGCTACCGCACCGCCGGCACCGTGCACATCGTCTCAAAACCATCGGCTGTCACCGCGCGCCGGAGTCCTCCCGCTCGTCGATGTACTGCACCGACGTCGCGCGGATGATCGAGGCGCCGATCTTCCACGTGAACGGCGACGACCCGGAAGCAGTCGTGCGCATCGACGCCTCGCCTCGAGTTCGCCAGACGTTCAACAAGGACGGTCGTCATCGACCTGATCTGCTACCGGCGCCGGGCCAACGAGTCGGACAACCCCCAGTTCACCCAGCCGCTGATGTACGACCTGATCGACAAGAGCGTTCGGTGCGCAAGCTCTACACGAGTCGCTGATCGGCCCGGGCGACATCACCTGGAGGAGGCCGAGCAGGCCCCTGCAGGACTACCAGGCCAGCTGGAGAAGGTCTTCGTCGAGGTCCGCGACGCCGACGCCAGCCCTGTCCCGGCGGAGGACCCCGCGGCCCCCCTCCGGCCCGAGTTCCCGGCCCCCCTCGACACCGCGATCTCCGCCGAGGTCCTCAAGCGGATCGCCGAGTCGCAGGTCAACACGCCGAGAACGTCACGGTGCACCCGCGCCTGGTGCCGCAGCTGCAGCGCCGCGCCGCCAGCATCGAGGACGGCATGATCGACTGGGCATGGGCGAGACCCTCGCCTTCGGCTCGCTGCTGATGGAGGGCACCCCCGGTCCGGCTCGCCGGCCAGGACTCCCGCCGCGGCACCTTCGGCCATCGCCACGCCGTGCTGGTCGACCGCGAGACCCGGCGAGGACTACACCCCGCTGCCTGCTGACCCATGCTCCGATGACCAGGCGCGCGTTCAACGTCTACGACTCGCTGCTCAGCGAGTACGCGCGATGGGCCTTCTGAGTACGGCTACTCGCTGGCCCGCCCGACGCCCTGGTCCTCTGGGAAGCCCAGTTCGGCGACTTCGTCAACGGCGCCCAGAGCATCACGGACGAGTTCAT
Source organism: Streptomyces thioluteus (assembly GCF_039535865.1). NCBI lineage: Bacteria > Bacillati > Actinomycetota > Actinomycetes > Kitasatosporales > Streptomycetaceae > Streptomyces > Streptomyces thioluteus. Next base: position 8,879 of record NZ_BAAAXZ010000007.1, on the reverse strand, counting down.
CTCCTCCTCCGAGCAGAAGTGGGGCCAGACGTCCGGCGTCACGCTCCTCCTCCCGCACGGCTACGAGGGCCAGGCCCGGACCACTCCTCGGCCCGGATCGAGCGCTTCCTCCAGCTCTGCGCGCAGAACAACATGACGGTGGCCATGCCCACCCTCCCCTCGAACTACTTCCACCTCCTGCGCTGGCAGGTCCACAACCCGCACCACAAGCCGCTGATCGTCTTCACCCCGAAGTCGATGCTGCGTCTGAAGGCCGCGGCGTCCAAGGCGGAAGAGTTCACGAGCGGGCAGTTCCGCCCGGTCATCGGCGACGACGGCGTCGACGCCGCCGCCGTCCCGCAAGGTACGTCTTCTGCTCCGGCAAGGTCTACTACGACCTGGAGGCCGAGCGTCAGAAGCGCGGCGCCACGGACACCGCCCTCATCCGCCTCGAGCGCCTGTACCCCGCTCCCGGGTGCCGAACTCCAGGCGGAGATCGCCAAGTTCCCCCAACGCCCAGAAGTACATCTGGGCCCAGGAGGAGCCGGCGAACCAGGGCGCCTGGCCGTTCATCGCCCTCAACCTGATCGACCACCTGGACCTGGCGGTCGGCGCGGACGTCCCGGCCCCGGAGCGCCTCCGCCGCATCTCCCGCCCGCACTCGTCGTCCCCGGCGGTCGGCTCGGCGAAGCGCCACCAGGCCGAGCAGACGGCACTGGTGAACGAGGTGTTCGACGCCTGACGCGGATCTGATCCCGTCGGCTGAACGACCCGGGGGCCAGTGCCGCTCTCGTGAGAGCGGCACTGGCCCCCGGGTCGTTTCCGGCCCCCGCTTATGACGATTCCGTCATGTAGGGTGAAACCATGACGGCTGCCACCCGACGAGAGATCTATCGGCACCTGCGCTCACTCGCCGAACACTTCACGCCGCCCGCGCCCTTGAGCTCGCACGTCGAGATCAGCGACGGTCAGATCGTCATGATGATGAGCCCCGCCGGCCGTCACGACCTCGCCGCACTGCGCATCGAGCGCCAGCTCCAGCCGCAGCTCCCCCCCGGAATCGTCGCCACTACCTCCGGTGACATCGAGGATGCCGATCTCGGTCAGCTGCGCCGCCCCGACGTCCTCGTCCTGCCCGAGGCGGCCATGGACACCGATGACGCCATCAGCCCGAAGGCCCTGCTCGCAGCTGTGGAAATCGTCTCCCCTTCCAATCCGGAGAACGACTACGAGAGCAAACTGCGCCACTACCCCCGGCTCGGCATTCCGCACTATCTGATCGTCGACCCCCGCGACGGCACCTGCGTCCACTACTGGGCCATCACCTCGAAGAGCGGTACCTCCGAGTACAGCGCCCGAGTTCCCTACACCTTCGGAGACAAGATCACCATCAACGAGTGGGTCATCGACACCGGTGAACTGCCGCGCTACAACGAGGCATCGCATTGAACACCGCCGTCCTCGTCCGCTCCCGAAGAGTCGAACTCGGCCTCTCACAAGCCGAGCTCGCCACCCGCGCAGGGACAGGGCAGGCCTTCATCTCACGCGTCGAGTCCGGCAAGGCCATACCGACCATCCCCGTCCTCCAGCGTCTGGCCGCGGCCCTCGAATGCGAGATCACCGTGAGCCTCACGCCCTACCGGTAGGCGGACCCGCACCGCTGGTGATCAGTACGGGTCCTGGGCTGAATCCCTGCTTACACCACTGTGGTGGCGCTCGCCTCGATGCTGCGGTAACCGGTCTCGGGGTCGAAGTAGTAGAGAACGACCTTCGCCTTGCTGCCCTTGAAGAACTCCCCATTGATGGGCGGCAGATAGACCCGCGTCTTGTGGCTGTTGTAATCGCACACAAGCTTGTCGGTCTTGACGATCGCCGAACCCGTCGCCCCCGCATTGATGCTGACATCGGTCGCATTGGCGACCAGCCAGTCCCGTGAACCCGCGTCGCAGGAGTACGTGAACTCCACAGCAAGGCCGGGCGACTTCAGCGCGACCTTATCGATCGTGACGGCGTAACTCTTCGCGGCGGCGACCGGCGCGAGACCCACCGCCACGGCACCGATCACGAGTGCACCAGCGCAGCCCGCCGCGATGCGACGGCCGATCCGTGATGTCTTCACCGAGTTCCTCCTCCATGTCGTTTGCCTGCTGTCACCACGATGCGGATAGAACTCACGGCTCAGCCGACAAGCTCGATCCCGGTATGAGTCCCCTCCGCGTCGACGTCGGGGTAGAAACCCAGGTTCCCGTTGTTCCAGCTGATCAGGACGTCGTTGACCCGGTTGTCGCTGTTGGTGTACGAACCCGTGGTGAGGGTGCGCGCGTTCTTCCACGGCGACTCCGCATCCCTGATCTTGAGCCGACCGTGGTAGCCCTTGGCGTCAACACCGGGGAAGATACTGGTCTCCCCGTCCTTCCACCGGATGAGCAGGTCGGATGTCTTCTTTCCTGTGAACTCCCCGGCACTGATCTCTGCTGCGTTCTCCCAGGACTTCTGGGCCTCGGACAACTGGACATGTCCATCCAGCTTCTTGGTGTGGATATCGGCCTGGAGGGATGTCGAGCCGTTCTCCCACAGGATCAGGACATCGTCGCGCCGACCGTCACCGGAGTACGCACCGACGGTCACCAACCGGGCATTCGCCCAGAAGCTGGTGGGGTGGTCCTTGTCGATCCCGTGCGCGAGCATCCGTTCGTCGTGCACACCCTTCAGGTCGAGGTGGCCGTACTCGGTCACCTCCGCATCCTTCCACCGCACAAAAAGCCCGTCCGAGCCACTCCCGGCGAAGTTCCCCGCGGCAATGGCGCGAGCGTACTGCCAGCTGCTGCCGGGCGGGGCAGGGACTTTGTACTCGGCAGTGAACGGAGTCTTGGGGTCGGCATTGTCCGAACCTTGGAAGATGCTCGCCGTTCCGTCGTTCCAGACGACGAACAGATCCATGTGGCGCTTGCGATCGGCCTCGCTGGTAGTGAAGTAGCCGGATGCGGTGTAGGCGACCTCCTTCCAGTCGCGACGCGACAGGAGTGTGCGTGACGATACGGACTGGATCCAGCCGGCGATGTCGTCAACGCGAGTGTCGAGTGCATCCTTGCGCGTCTCGGCGCTGTCGGAGCCGAGGCATCCGCCCTGCCAGGACTGGCTGTTGACGCCGACGAGCTCAGCCCGGCCTCCCAGCAGGCGAAACGCCGGTCCACCGGTGTCGCCCTGGCAGAGGGCCACCCCATCCTTGCTGGTGACGCCGACCGACGTGTTCTTGACCGCTCCTACGGCGAACTTCCCGTAGTGCAAACGGTCCGGAACCCACTCGTCCCCGGTCCGGCCGTAGCCCGACGCCCAGACGTCTTCGCCCTGGAGGAGCGGGTTGAAGCCGATGGCGAGGGGAGCGACCCCTTCGGCCGGCTTGGCCAGGCGGGCCATCACCACGTCGCGGTCGCCACGGGGCACAAGCTCCACCACGTCCACCACGCTGCCGCCGCCCCTGGACAGATCCGTGCGGCCGATCGTGGCAGTGGTGCTCAACCTCGGTGCCCCGGCCGGTACCTTCAAGCTCTGGGCAGGATTTTCAGCAAAGCAACTGGCGGCCGTGATCAGCCATTCCTTCTCAACCAGCGCAGCAGAACAACTACGTTGACCACCGATGTCGAGCTTCGCCGTGAAAGTGAAAGAGTCGTTGGCCGTCTGCCCCACAACAGCCTGTGCCGGTGATCCAGTGAAAACGCTTGCCGCTAGTCCCGAAATAATCAATCCAGCGGTCCACGCCGCGCGCGGACGTCTGACAGGCATGCTGCATCTCCCTCTACGAACCAGGATTCAACCAAGGAACAAACTTCAGTTGAGCGGTGCGATCCCGATGCCTGACGTCCAGATCAGCCAGTCACTCGAATCTCCAGCAGCACGGAGCGCTTCCCGGCGTCACCTGCTTCGCCAAGCGGTGTGTACTCGTTCTTCGGGGCGTTGACCACGGTGTCCTTGGCCTCACCCCTGATCGTTGCACGGACCGGGTGGTCCTGAGTCAAGATGCCGTAAGCATCAGGGAGTTCCATCGTGAGGTAGCCCTGCTTGCCCTTGACCATGAAGCAGAAGTCCTTCTGCCCGGTCCGGGACTTCACCATGACGTCGTGGGAAGCACTGCAGTCAGCGAGGAGGATGCGCCCATCGCCCTTGCGCAACGTGATCCCCCGCTCCTGAAGGATCTTGGCAGCACCCGGATACTCGAACTTCTCGACAGCGAAGGGCATCTCGTCATCAACGGCTGCCGCGCCCGCCGCCGCAGAGGCGGCGTTCGGCACAGGTCGCGCCGCTGCCGTTGACGCGAATCCGGCGCACGAAGCCAGCACCAAGAGGGCGCCCACAGCAAGGGTTTTCCAGGCATGAGACATCGCCATGCTCACCTTCCGGCGCACGCCGGGGACACTCGCCGTCCCCGGACAATGACCGTCAGTAAAGCGCATGGTAGTGTCGCGTGGCACGCACCCTCAATCAGCAGTCGTTGAGGGGTAGTTCTGGCACCACGGGCGCGCCGGATGCGCCCACCATCCTTCTCGATTCGCGGCTGTACGTGCCGGGCTCGGGCAGTGTGGAAGCTGGCCTCTCGGCGCACGACTCGAATCCGAAGTATGGCTTCACCGAAGCACCTTTGGCCGGAAAGAGACCGTGTACATGAGACACCGAATACGCTCCGAGGGCAGACCACAAGAGCGTCGCAGAACACAACCTCGTAGTTCTGTCGGTCGGTTCAAGCTCTGGACCACCTGCGCCGCACTTCTTCCCGCCACCCTCCTGACCGGGCTCCTGTCCGGACCGGACGCCCTGGCCGACCCCGCCGACGATGCCGAGCTCACTGGCCGGGCAGCTGTCGTCGAGAGTTGGCGGTACGGCGGCGTCGGCATCAAAGAGGCCGCCGAACGGGCCCTGTTGGGCACCGACGACGACGTCAAGAAGTTTTTCACCGACAAGGACGACATCCAGTACGACGACGATGCGGTCGACGCCAGCCGCATCTTCAACCTGGGCGGCCCGGGGGTTCGGGAAGCAGCGAAGAAGGCACTCACAGGCAGCCGCGAGGACCTCCACGCCTTCCTGTTGAAGGGATGGAAAGCCGCCCTCGAGGACGACCAGCGGGTCGAGGCATCGCGGGTGATCCACTACGGGGGCACCGGCGTCAAGGAAGCGGGCACGGCGGCCTTGAAGGGCACCGCCGCGGACATCACGAAGTTCCTCGAAAGCGGACAGTACGACGCTCGCGAGACCGACAACCAGGTCGAGGTCTCCCGGATCATCAACGCCGGCGGCCCCAATGTGAAAGCGGCGGGCAAGCTCGCCCTCAGCGGCACCCCCGGGGACGTCGTCGAGTTCCTGAACGTGGGCCAGTTCACCGCCCGCAACCGCGACCAGGAACACGCCTCCATCGAGGAACTGACCGAACAGGCAGAGCGGGCGGGACTGCGGGCGGAAGAGGCGACGGAGGCGGCACAGAAGGCGTCCGCCCGTGCCGTCGCCGCCTCCCAACTCGCCAAGGAAGCAGCCAAGAAGGCCGCCAGGGAAACCGAAGCGTCCAGAAAAGATTCGGCAAGGGCCGCGGTCAAGGCCCAGCAGGCCGCGAACGCCGCACGCGCCGCTGCGGACGCCGCCCAGCAGGCGATCGGTGCGGCCAACGCCGCCCAGCGTTCGGCTCGCATCGCCGCCCTCGCCGCCGCGCAGACCGCGAGTGCGGCCAATGCGGCCGCGGAGGCCGCGACCCGGGCGTACAACGCCTCGATGGACGCGGCCCGTGACGCCAGCAAGGCCGATGCCGCGAAGAACTTCGCCAAGGCCGCACGGCAGGCCGCCGGGCTGGCGAAGAAATCAGCTGATGCCGCTCAGCAGGCCGGAAAGGCGTCGTTGGCCGCAGGCCTGGCGGCGAGCTCCGCCCGCAGCGCCACCGGCAACGCCAACGAGGCGGCCGACGCCGCCGACGAGGCGAACCGGCACGCCGAGGAGGCCGGCGTCCACTCGGCCGAGGCCCAGGCGGCGGCTGCCGAGGCACGTCGTCACGCGCGGGAGGCCGACCGTGCGGCCGGTGCGGCCGAGTCTTTGGCCCGCAGGTCCGCCGACGCCGCCTTCGAGGCCCGGGACGCCGCCAACAGCGCGGCCGACCACGCGAACAAGGCGGCGCAGGCCGCCGAAGAGGCGGCAAAACACGCCGGTGAGGCCAAGGATGCCGCGAAGGAGGCCACGAAGCAGGCCAACGCGGCCAGGGCAGCGGCCGACGCCGCGAGCGCGGCGGTCGCCACGGCCAAGAAGGTGTTCGCGATCGCCCGGGAGACCGAGGCGGAGGACCTCGCCACGCGCACCGCTGCGGCCATGGAGCGCGCCAAGTCCGAGCAGGCGCAAACGTACAAGTTCACTGCCGCGACCGCGTCCACCGTGGTGGATGCCTGGAATCTGGACGACGTAGCCAAGAGCCTTGCCGCTGAGGCTGCGAAACCTGACGCGGATGTCAAGACGATAGCCGCCAAGGGTCGCGACCTGGCCCTGCGCGCTTTGAAGACCCGCGGGTCCTTCGGCCAAGAAGCGGCCGCTCAGGCACTCTCCGGCACCGACGCGGATGTTATCGAGTACCTGCGTACGGGCTGGGGCAAGTCCGTGCAGGACGAGCTGCGTCAGAAGGTCGTGGACCTGAGTGTCCAGAGTCCCTTCGAATCCGTCCGGACCGCCGCCCAGAACGCCCTCAAGGGCAGCGACCAGCAGATCAAGGACTTCTCCACCACGGGCCAGTACGAGGCCGGATCCGCCGACTACGGCGTCCAGGTCTCCCGGATCTTCAACTCCGGCGGCCCCGGCGTGAAGGAGGCCGCCAAAGCAGCCCTGGCCGGCAGGAACCCCAAGGACCTGGCCGTCTTCCTGGCCAGTGGGCAGTACCAGGCCCGGAACAGCGACGAAAGCGTCCTGGCGTCCAAGCTCGTGGGCAGCGGCGGCCCGGAGGTGAAGGCAGCCGCCAAGATCGCCCTGGTCGGCTCCGCCGACCGACTGCACGAGTTCATCCAGGCCGGCCAGTACATCGCCGACCGCAAGGACCAACTCGCCGCCACCCACGTCGCCCAGCTCGAGCGCCTCATCCACCAGGGCGAGGTCATCGAGGCCAACGCCCAGCAGAACCGCTGGATCGCGGCCAAGGCAGCAGCCGTCGCGAACAACGCCTCTGCAGAAGCCCAGAAAGCCGCCGACCAGGCCAAGAAGTCGGCCGACCAGGCCAAGGGATACGCAGCCGACGCAGCCAAGTCCGCAGACAGAGCCGAACGTTCGGCAGCCCAGGCCGCGAAGTCTGCCATCACAGCCCGCAACGCGGCGAACGAAGCCGACCACGCCGCCGACGAGGCCGAGGAGTCCGCGGCCCAGGCCAGGTTCTCCGCCGACTACGCCCGCACCTCGGCCAGCCTGGCAAACGAGTACTCCGAAAGCGCCCATCGTTCCGCCTTGGCAGCAGGGAAGAGCGCCGAGGAAGCCAAATCCCTGGCCTCGCAGGCTTGGACCGAAGTTGTCAAGAAACGTGAGGCTGAACAGGCTGAGGCAGAACGCAAGGCAGCCCAGCAGCGAAAGCAAAAAGAGATTGAACAGCGAGAGAAGAGGGAGAAGGCGAAAAGGGTCTGCCACCCCCGTTACGGCGGTAACGAGATAGGCGGCCTACTGGCCTGCGCTGTCGCGCCGGGCGAATGGACTATAGACACCACGCCACCCGACCCCACTCTGTCCGCCATCGCCTTAGAATTCATTGGGTACAACAACGCCAGGGATTGCGCCAAGGACCCCACCCTCGGCAAATGCCTTATGGCTGCAATGGTTCTTGCGCCTACACCATGGGGCAAGGGCAAGAAGGCCATAGACGGCATCGAAATCCTCGCCAAAGGAACCAGAGCCTACTATGAGATCTCAGGGGGGTTCAGGGTGACAGTAACCGCCGAGGAAATCATCAGCATCAACCGGGGGTTCGGGGGCAGCACGATAGTGAACGGGAGCATTGAAAGTATGATGACATCAGCAAGCCGCCTAAACGGCTTTTGGAACAAGACTGCGCTTGTCGTACGGAACATCGCAGCCCCAGGAGGACACTTGTTCGACAACGGAAACAAGCGGACTGCCTTGGAAGTTGCCAGGCTGCTGATAGAGCGCAATGGAGTCATGACCGACGTCACCCGAAAACAGCTGTCTGGGGTCGTCGAAAGGGTCGGCACAGGAGAGCTGCGCAAAATATCCGACATCGCATCGGCTCTGAAAGGGTACTGAGTTCAGAAAAATGAGCATCGAAGAAATCATGGAGACCCTTGGTCTCCGCAAGGTAACCATGCTCGTCAAGGTGGATGACGAGAGGATGGCACAAGGTATGCGGCCGTGGACTGTAGTGCTATCCGGCACTCTAGGCGAGCAAGTATTCGCCCGGGCAGATTCCTCAAGCTAGGCGAATGCTTTCAGGAAATCATCAAGGATTTCAATAATCGCCAAGGGGACTGGGGCTGGCTCACTGAACTATTCCAGCGGTATCTAGACGCGTCACAGGTACTCGACTGACGCCACAAAGGGCCGCGCAACCAATTCGCGCGACCTATTCTGAGGGGTGGTGGGCCTTGTGCTCACCCCCCACCCAGGCCAGAAGAACCCCTGCAGAGGAACTCGACCCGGCAGCGCTCGTGCAGCCCGCGCGAGCACACTTGCCGATGGCGAAAGCCCAGGAAGCCAATCTGTATGGCCTGGTCCGCCGCCGCCAGTGACAACTTACTGGATCAACACGATCCTGGTGGAGGATCCGCACCCAAAAGCGGGTCCTCCACCAGGTTCCGCAATCCTTGGGCGATATCACGCGTGTCGCGTATTTCACCGGTTGTCACAGCGATCACCAGACGCTCTGCCATGAAACGGGGACGTCT
>NZ_BAAAXZ010000006.1:0-19464 GCF_039535865.1 Streptomyces thioluteus | reverse complement strand
CGAGGACCTGCGCGCCAAGCTGGCGCGGCGACCCGTGCCGCGGCGCAGAACAGCAGCAGGGGATGCGCAAGCCGGAGCCGCAGGACCAGCGGACCGGTCCCGGGGCTCCCGTGCCCGCCGCCATATCCGGCCCGCAGCCGGTGCCGCCGAACCAGCAGCAGATGGGCGGCCCGCCGCAGTTGCCGGGCGGTGCCCCGCAGCTGCCGGCCGGGCCGGGCGGACACGGCCACGGTCCCCAGGGCCCGCACGGCGCGGGTCCCATGGGGCAGAACCCCATGGGCCAGAACGGCCCGATGGGCGGTCCGATGGGGCAGAACCCCATGGGCCAGGGCGGCCCCATGGGCGGTCCGATGGGCCAGGGCGGTCCCGGCCCCATGGGTCAGGGTGGTCCCGGGCCGATGGGTCAGGGCGGTCCGATGGGCGGCCCCGGTCCCCAGCTGCCCCAGCCGGGTCAGGGCCCGGGCGGCGACAGCGCGGCCCGCGTGCTCTCGCTCGCTCAGCAGACGGCCGATCAGGCGATCGCGGAGGCCCGCTCCGAGGCCAACAAGATCGTCGGCGAGGCCGCAGCCGTGCCGAGGGCCTGGAGCGGGACGCCCGCGCCAAGGCCGACGCGCTGGAGCGGGACGCGCAGGAGAAGCACCGCGTGGCGATGGGCTCGCTGGGAGTCCGCGCGCGCCACGCTGGAGCGCAAGGTCGAGGACCTGCGCGGCTTCGAGCGCGAGTACCGCACGCGGCTGAAGTCCTACCTGGAGAGCCAGCTGCGTCAGCTGGAGAACCAGGCGGACGACTCGCTGGCCCCGCCGCGCGCCTCCGGCGCGCCGTCGCTGCCGCCGGCCCCTCGATGAGCGGGTCCATGGCATCGGCCGGTGCGGGCATGGGCGGCCACAGCATGGGCGGCAACTCGTCCATGGGCAGCGGTCCGGGCCAGTCGGCGAACCCGTCGTACGGCGGGCAGCAGCAGATGTCGCCCGCGATGACGCAGCCGATGGCTCCGGTGCGGCCGCAGGGGCCGCAGCCGATGCAGGCGCCTTCGCCGATGCGTGGGTTTCCTGATCGACGAGGACGACAACTGACGGGCTGCGCCCTCTAGGGCGCTTGTCGTCGGGCAATGTGGGCCGGGCCCCTGGGAACTCCCAGGGCCCGGCCCGTTTGTGTGCCCGTGGCAGGGTGGTTGCTGTGGGGGGGGGTGCCCTGGCCCGCCCTTTCACCGTTTCTTCCGGGGCTCCGCCCCGGACCCCGCAACCGCGCTCCGCGCGGTTGTCCTCAAACGCCGGACGGGCTATCCAGCCCATCCGGCGTTTGAGGAACGTGAAAAGGTGCGGTTACGCCTTGCGGAGCGGAACGTCAGGACAGGGGCTCGTCCTCGAACGGAGCGCCGAACGTCGCGTCCGCCTCGCCCGTCGCGAAGTCCGTCGCCAGGACCTCGTCCGCGATGAGGGAGGAGTGGTCGGTCAGGGCCGTGCGGACTTCCTCGTCGGTGGACTGCCAGCGGAGGGCGATGCGGTCGGCGACGTCGAGGCCGCTGTTCTTGCGGGCCCCCTGGATGAGGCGGATCGCGTCGCGGGCCAGGCCGGCGCGGCGCAGCTCCGGGGTGATCTCCAGTCGAGGGCGACGGTCGCTCCCGAGTCGGAGGCCACCGACCAGCCCTCGCGCGGGGGTTTCGGTGATGATGACCCTCGTCGGGGGAGAGGGAGACCTGTTCGCGTCGACGACGACCGAGGCGTTGCCTTCGCGCAGGGCCAGGGAGAGGGACGCCGCGTCCGCGGGCGGCGACGGCCTTGGCCACCGCCTGGACGCCCTTGCCGAACCGCTTGCCCAGGGCACGGAAGTTGGCCTTGGCGGTGGTGTCGACCAGGGAGCCGCCCACCTCGGAGAGGAGGCCAAGGAGGAGACGTTGAGCTCCTCGGTGATCTGGGCGCGCAGTTCGGCGGAGAGGGACTCGAAGCCGGCGGCGGCGACCAGGGCGCGGGAGAGCGGCTGACGCGTCTTCACGCCGGACTCGGCGCGGGTGGCGCGGCCAGTTCGACCAGGCGGCGGACCCAGGGTCATCTGGCGCGACAGTTCCGGGTCGATCAGGGACGTGTCGGCGGTCGGCCAGGTGGACAGGTGGAACCGATTCCGGGGCGTCCGGGGCGACCGGGCGATCAGGTCCTGCCAGACCCGCTCGGTGATGAAGGGGACGAGCGGGGCCATCAGCCGGAGTGACCGTCTCCACGACCTCGTGGAGGGTGCGGAGCGCGGCGGCGTCGCCCTGCCAGAAGCGGCGGCGCGAGCGGCGGACGTACCAGTTGGACAGGTCGTCGACGAACGCGGACAGCAGCTTGCCGGCGCGCTGGGTGTCGTAGGCCTCCATGGCCTGGGTGACCTGGTCGGTGAGGGTGTTGAGCTCACCGAGCAGCCAGCGGTCCAGCAGGGGGGCGGTCGGCCGGGGACGGGTCGGCGGCGGAGGGGGACCAGCCGGCGGTGCGTGCGTAGAGGGCCTGAAGGCGACCGTGTTCCAGTAGGTCAGGAGGGTCTTCCTCACCACCTCCTGGATCGTGCCGTGGCCTACGCGGCGCGCGGCCCACGGGGAGCCGCCTGCCGCCATGAACCAGCGGACGGCGTCGGCGCCGTGCTGGTCCATCAGCGGGATCGGCTGGAGGATGTTGCCCAGGTGCTTGGACATCTTCCGGCCGTCCTCGGCGAGGATGTGGCCCAGGCAGACGACGTTCTCGTACGACGACTTGTCGAAGACGAGGGTGCCGACGGCCATCAGGGTGTAGAACCAGCCGCGGGTCTGGTCGATGGCCTCCGAGATGAACTGCGCCGGGTAGCGCTTCTCGAAGAGCTCCTTGTTCTTGTACGGGTAGCCCCACTGGGCGAACGGCATGGAGCCCGAGTCGTACCAGGCGTCGATGACCTCGGGGACGCGCGTCGCGGTCTGCCGGCAGGTGGGGCAGGGAAAGTGACGTCGTCGATGTACGGGCGGTGCGGGTCGAGGCCGCTCTGGTCGGTGCCGGTGAGCTCGGTGAGCTCGGCGAGGGAGCCGACGCAGGTGAGGTGGTCGTCCTCGCAGCGCCAGATGGGGAGCGGGGTGCCCCAGTAGCGGTTGCGGGACAGCGCCCAGTCGATGTTGTTGTTCAGCCAGTCGCCGAAGCGGCCGTGCTTGACGGAGTCCGGGAACCAGTTGGTCTTCTCGTTCTCCGCGAGCAGCTTGTCCTTGATGGCCGTGGTGCGGATGTACCAGGAGGGCTGCGCGTAGTAGAGCAGCGCCGTGTGGCAGCGCCAGCAGTGCGGGTAGCTGTGCTCGTACGCGACGTGCCGGAACAGCAGGCCGCGGGCGTCGAGGTCGGCGGTGAGCGCCTCGTCGGCCTTCTTGAAGAACTGGCCGCCGACGAGGGGGAGTTCTTCCTCGAAGGTGCCGTCGGCGCGGACCGGGTTGACGACCGGCAGGCCGTACGCGCGGCAGGTCTTGAGGTCGTCCTCACCGAAGGCCGGGGCCTGGTGGACGAGGCCGGTGCCGTCCTCGGTCGTCACGTACTCGGCGTTGACGACGTAGTTGGCGTTCTCGAGTTCGACCAGGTCGAAGGGGCGGCGGTACGCCCAGCGCTCCATCTCGCGGCCGGTGAAGGACTGCCCGGTGGCCGTCCAGCCCTCGCCGAGGGCCTTCTCCAGCAGCGGCTCGGCGACGACCAGCTTCTCGGCGCCGTCGGTGGCCACGACGTAGGTGACGTCCGGGTGCGCGGCGGCGGCGACGTTGGAGACCAGCGTCCACGGGGTCGTCGTCCAGACGAGGAGGGACGCCTCGCCGGCGAGCGGGCCGGAGGTCAGTGGGAAGCGGACGAAGACGGACGGGTCGACGACCGTCTCGTAGCCCTGGGCCAGCTCGTGGTCCGACAGGCCGGTGCCGCAGCGGGGGCACCAGGGGGCCACGCGGTGGTCCTGGACCAGCAGGCCCTTGTCGAAGATCTCCTTCAGCGACCACCAGACGCTCTGGACGTAGTCCGGGTCCATGGTGCGGTACGCGTCGTCCAGGTCCACCCAGTAGCCCATGCGGGTGGTCAGCTCGGAGAACGCGTCGGTGTGCCGGGTCACGGACTCGCGGCACTTGGCGTTGAACTCGGCGATGCCGTACGCCTCGATGTCCTGCTTGCCGGAGAAGCCGAGCTCCTTCTCGACGGCGAGCTCGACGGGGAGGCCGTGGCAGTCCCAGCCGGCCTTGCGGCCCACGTGGTAGCCCTGCATCGTGCGGAAGCGCGGGAAGACGTCCTTGAAGACGCGGGCCTCGATGTGGTGCGCGCCGGGCATGCCGTTCGCCGTGGGCGGGCCCTCGTAGAACACCCACTCGGGGCGGCCCTCGGACTGTTCGAGCGTACGGGCGAAGATCTTCTGCTCGCGCCAGAACTCGAGCACGGCGTGCTCCAGGGCGGGCAGATCGACCTGAGCGGGTACCTGGCGGTACTGCGTCATCGGCTTCCTCCGGCGGGACGGTTGTGCGCTGTCCGTCGGAGGGACGAGAGGCGCGTTGCTCGCTCCCGCGGTACCACCCTCCTTGGCCGCGGGCCGTATGGCCCCCGGCCCCCTCATTGGGGTCGCGATGCCGGTTCTACTGACCCTGTGCAGGGCGTTCTTCCGGCGGCTCCGGGCTGATCTTCGCGCCGCGCACACCCCCGGGCTCGCACCGTCCCCGGGTCGCTGATGGCTGCGTACGGCGTTACTGGTCCCTTCCACGCCTTTCGCTGAGCCCAGTGTACGGGGCGTGGCCCGTCCCGGCCGACCGGATATCGGCTCCGGCCGGCGCCCCGGTCCGCGCCTTCGGTTACGGGGCCGGGAGCGGGGCACAAGGGTGGGGACCGGCGTGCCCCGTTGCCGCGTGCCTTGGGGCGATTTATCGTTCCCGCACGATTCGCCCGCAAGATCATAAAATGTGAAGGGGTCGCGGCCATGGCGCAGGAATCCTCGAAGGGGGCGAAGGCGTGCGCGGCCGTGGCCGTGGCGGCGGCCGGCTCGGCGAAGAAGACCGTGACCAAGAAGGTGGCGTCGGCCAAGAAGGTGGCGTCCGGGGGTGCGGGCGCCGCGAAGGCGACCGCGGGTACGAAGAAGGCCGCGGAGAAGAAGGCTCCCGCGCAAAAGACCGCGGCCGGTGGTGCCGCGGCGCAGAAGACGGCACGGAAGACGGCAGTGAAGAAGACCACCGGGAAGAAGGCGGCGGGGACGGCGAAGGCCGCCGAGGCCGGGTCCGTGCCGGCGAAGTCCGCGGCCCCGGCCAAGGAAGCTCCGGCCAAGAAGGCCCCGGCGAAGAAGGCCGCAACCAAGAAGGCCGTGACCAAGAAGGCAGCGGCCGGGAAAGCCGCTCATGCCGGCAAGGCCGCGGCGGCGGGAGTCCCCGAGGAGACGGGAGTCGGGACCGTGGCTGTTGAGAAGACCGAGGACGTCCTCGCCAAGGTCCCCGCGGCGCGGGGAAAGGGGGAGCTGGCGGTGCGGCCGGGGGAGGAGCCGTGGACGGCCGCCGAGGTCGCCGAGGCCCGCGACGTCCCTGGAGGGCGAGGTGCGCCGGCTGAACGGCGAGATCCACACCGCCGAGGAGGCGGTCAGCGGGCTGATGCGGGACTCGGGCGACGGCGCGGGGGACGACCAGGCGGACACCGGGACGAAGAACATCGCGCGCGAGCACGAGCTGGCGCTCGCCGCCAACGCCCGCGAGATGCTGGACCAGACCGAGCGCGCGCTCGGCCGGCTGGACGCGGGCACGTACGGGCTCTGCGAGAACTGCGGCCGGCCCATCGGCAAGGCCCGTATGCAGGCGTTTCCCCGGGCGACGCTGTGTGTCGAGTGCAAGCAGCGGCAGGAACGTCGCTGACCCCGGAGGGGTGGCGTGCCGTACCCTCGTCATCGGCCGGGCAGTGCACCCGAGCCCCATCGGACACAGCAGTGCGCGGGCGACGGGCTGGAGCGAAGGACTCACGTGACAGAGGCGGAGCAGACCGGAAGGTCCACCGGTGCGCCGGGGGACGTCGAGGAGACCGGCGGGCCGGCGGCCGGCGGCGGTGCCCCCCGGGGCAGGCGCCGGATCGGCGTGCTGTTCTCGGTCGCGGTCTGCGCGTACCTCATCGACCTGCTGAGCAAGCTGGCCGTGGTGGCCAAGCTGGAGCACCACGACCCGGTCGAGCTCATCGGCACCTGGATGCAGTTCAACGTGATCCGCAACCGCGGCGCCGCCTTCGGCATCGGCGAGACGATGACCATCGTCTTCACGGTCATCGCCTCCGCGGTGATCGTGGTGATCGCCCGCATCGCCCGCAAGCTCTACAGCCTGCCCTGGGCCATCGCCCTGGGCATGCTGCTGGGCGGCGCGCTGGGCAACCTCACCGACCGGCTCTTCCGGGCGCCCGGCGGCTTCGAGGGCGGCGTGGTGGACTTCATCGCCGTCGGCCGCTTCCCGGTCTTCAACCTCGCCGACTCGGCGATCGTCTGCGGCGGTTTCCTCATCGTGATTCTCTCCTTCCGGGGGCTCGACCCGGACGGCTCGGTCCACCGGGACTGAACACCGTGGGTACGGGCCGTCCTCACCCGTCCTGCATACTCGACGGGTGAGCACCATTCCCGAGATCCGCGCCCTGCCCGTACCCGATGGTCTGGAGGGCGAGCGCGTCGACGCCGCCATCGCCCGTATGTTCGGGTTCTCCAGGACCAAGGCGGCCGAGCTCGCGGCCGCGGGCAAGGTCCAGCTCGACGGGGCCGAGGCCGGGAAGTCCGACCGGGTGACCGGCGGGGCCTGGCTCGAGGTCGAGATGCCGGCGCCGCCCGCGCCGGTGCAGGTCGTCGCCGAGCCCGTCGAGGGCATGGAGATCGTCCACGACGACGAGGACATCGTCGTCATCGTCAAGCCGGTCGGGGTGGCCGCGCATCCCAGCCCCGGCTGGACCGGCCCCACCGTGATCGGCGGCCTGGCCGCCGCCGGCTACCGGATCTCCACCTCCGGCGCCGCGGAGCGCCAGGGCATCGTGCACCGGCTGGACGTCGGCACCTCCGGCCTGATGGTCGTCGCCAAGTCCGAGCGCGCCTACTCCCACCTCAAGCACCAGTTCCGCGAGCGGATCACCGACAAGCGCTACCACGCGCTCGTCCAGGGCCACCCGGACCCGATGAGCGGGACGATCGACGCTCCCATCGGGCGGCACCCCAACCACGACTACAAGTGGGCCGTGATCGCCGACGGGAAGGCGTCCGTCACGCACTACGACCTCGTCGAGGCGTTCCGGGCCGCCAGTCTTCTGGACATCAAGCTGGAGACCGGGCGCACGCACCAGATCCGGGTGCACATGTCCGCCCACCGGCACCCCTGCGTCGGCGACCTCACCTACGGCGCCGACCCGACGCTGGCCAAGCGGCTGCGGCTGACCCGCCAGTGGCTGCACGCCGTGCGGCTCGGCTTCGAGCACCCCTCGGACGGCCGCTGGGTGGAGTTCGAGAGCGAGTACCCCGAGGACCTGCGGTACGCGCTGGAGACGGTGCGCGCGGAGAGCTCGTGAGCCGGGGCCCCGTGCAGACCTGGGTCGCCGGGGCGGACGAGCTGACGGACTGCTTCGCGGTCCGCCGCGAGGTGTTCGTCGGCGAGCAGCGGATCCCCGAGGCCGAGGAGCTGGAACGCCTACGACGCCGAGGCCGTCCATCTGTTGGCCGGAGGGGCGGACGGGGCCGCTCGGTGCGGTCCGCTTCCTGCACGGCGCGCCCGCGCGGCGCAAGTACGGCCGGGCCGGCGTGGACGACGACGTGACGGCCGTCCTCGGGCGGCTGGCCACGGTGCGCGCCGCGCGGGGGCACGGGTGTGGGGCGCCGCCCTGGTCCGGGCCGTCGAGGACGAGGCGCGGCGGCGCGGGCTGAAGCGGGTGTACCTGGAGGCCCAGACGCACGCGCTCGGCTTCTACGAGCGGCTGGGGTACACGGCCCACGGGCCGGAGTTCGACGAGGGCAGCGGGATCCCGCACCGGGCGATGACCAAGGAGCTGTAGCGCCCGTTCCGTGGCACGCTGAGGTGAACGACTGTTCCCCACGCGGCGCGGAGGGCACTCGTGGACCAGCTGGCCCTGCTGTTCGTCCTGCTGCTCGGGGCACTCGTGATGGTGCCGCTGGGGGACCGGCTGGGCCTGCCCTCGCCGGTGCTGATGACGCTGGGCGGGATCGTCCTCGCCCTGCTGCCGTTCGTACCGAACGTCGCCATCCCGCCGGAGTTCATCCTCCCGCTGGTGCTGCCGCCGCTGCTCTACGCCTCCGCCCAGCGCACCTCCTGGCGGCAGTTCGCGGCCAACCGGCGGCCGATCTTCCTGCTGGCGGTCGCGCTCGTCTTCGTCACCACCGCCGCGGTCGCCGCCGTGGCCAACGCCATCGTGCCGGGGATCTCGCTCGCCGCGGCCGTGGCGCTGGGCGCGCTCGTCGCCCCGCCCGACCCCGTCGCCGCGACGGCCGTCGCGGGCTCCCTGGGGCTGCCGCGCCGGCTGGTCTCCATCCTGGAGGGCGAGGGGCTCTTCAACGACGTCACCGCCATCGTGCTCTACCACGTGGCCATTGCGGCAGCCGTCAGCGGCGGCTTCTCGCTGCCGAGGGCGGTCGGCGAGCTGGTGTTCTCCGCCGTGGTGGCCGTCGCGGTCGGCCTGCTGCTCGGCTGGGGCACGAAGCGGCTGATGGACGTCCTCGGCGACGCGACGCTCCAGATCGGGCTCACGCTGCTGGTGCCGTTCGTCTCCTACGTCCTCGCCGAGGAACTCAAGGGCTCCGGGGTGCTCGCGGTGCTCACCACCGCGCTCTTCCTCGCCGAGTTCGCGACCGACGCCGACGACGTCCTGGGCCGGCTCGCCGGGCACACCTTCTGGGAGGTCGTCGACACCCTCGTCACCGGCGTCGCCTTCGGCCTCGTCGGCCTCGAACTGCACAACGCCATCGGCACCGCCGCGGGCCGCTGGGGCGAGATGCTCGGCATCGGCGTCGTCGTCGCGGCCGTCGTGGTCGGCGTGCGGCTGCTGTGGCTGCTGCCCGCCGCCTGGCTGGCCAAGAGGCTGCACAAGGGCCGTGACGTCGACGAGGAGATCCTGACGAACTGGCGCGAGACCCTCGTGATGTGGTGGTCCGGGATGCGCGGCGTGGCCTCCGTGGCCCTCGCCCTGGCCGTCCCGCTGACCACGGCCGACGGCTCGCCCTTCCCGGCCCGCGACGAGATCCTCTTCATCGCCTTCGCCGTCATCATGGCCACGCTCGTCGTCCAGGGCCTGACGCTGCCCCGGCTGGTCAAGCTGCTCGGGGTGCGCTCCGACTCCGACTGGACCCGGGAGCTGGAGCGCCAACTGGCCATCCGCGCCGCCAAGGCGGCCAGGCACCGGCTGCTGGAGATCGAGCGGGAGGAGGAACTCTCCGAGGACCTGATGGAGATGCTGCACCGGCGGGCCTACGACATCGGCGCCCGCATCAGTCCCGAGATGGTCGACGACGAAACGGCGCGAGGCCCACGCCCAGCGCGTCCAGCGGCTGCGCACCATCCAGCGCATCCAGGGCGATCTGCTCTCGGCGGCGCGGCACGCGGTGCTCGACGCGCGCAGCGAGCCGTGGATGGACCCGGAGGTCGTCGACCGGGTGCTGCGGCAACTGGACGTCCGTTCCCTCAGGGGCATGTGATCCGGGGCGTGTGCTTTTTTGGCGAGGGTGTGTGACCCGGTCTCACACCGGTCCCGGGCCCGGGCCGATGTCCTCCGACGTCGGCGGGGTCTGCCGGCGGTCCGGCGCGTCGGCCCGGCCCGGAGCGGGCGCGGTGTTGACGCGCGGCAGCGCGTACGGGTGCTCGCGCCACAGCCACTCCACAAGTCGCTCGCGCACCAGGCAGCGCAGGGTCCAGATGTCGTCGGCGTCCCGGGCCGTCACCAGGGCCCGTACCAGGAGGGTGGTCGGGGTGGTGTCCGTGACGACCAGGCTCCAGGCCCGCCCGTCCCACTCCGGGGCGTCCTTCACGATCTGATGCAGCCGGTCGCGCAGCAGGTCGAGCGGGGTGGAGTGGTCCAGGTGGAGGAAGACCGTGCCCGTCATGCGGGGGTTGCCGCGCGACCAGTTCTCGAAGGGCCGGCCGGTGAAGTACGAGACCGGCATGGTGATCCGGCGCTCGTCCCAGGTGGTCACCACGATGTAGGTGAGCGTGATCTCCTCGACGGTGCCCCACTCGCCGCCGACCACCACCGTGTCGCCGATGCGGACCATGTCGCCGAAGGCGATCTGCAGCCCCGCGAAGAGGTTGCCCAGCGTGGACTGGGCGGCCACGCCGGCCACGACGCCGATCAGCCCGGCCGAGGCCAGGACGGACGTGCCGACGGCGCGCATGCCGGGCAGGGTCAGCAGCATCGCGGCGAGGGCGACGACGCAGATCGCCGCAGTGACGATTCTGCGGATCAGCGTGACCTGCGTCCGGACCCGGCGCATCCGGGCGGCGTCGCGGTCGCCCGCGGCGTAGCGCGCGTACCCCGCCTCGACGACGGCGGTGGCCACGCGGACCGCGAGCCAGGCGCAGGCGCCGATCAGGGCCAGGTTCAGCAGCCGCCCGGCCGGGTCCTCGTACCCGCCGGCGAGCCCGGCGGAACCGAGGCCGGCGCGCAGCAGCGCCGCGCACAGGACCAGGCGCAGGGGCGTCCGGCAGCGGCGCAGCAGCCGCCACAGCGGGGCTTCGGGGTGGTGCTCGGCGATGCCGCGCACCGTGCGGTCGGCGGCCCAGCCGACCAGCATCGTGACGAGAACGGCCCCGGCGACGACCGCGAGCGGACGCAGCACGTCCTCCGCCATGGGCATCAGCTCCTTCCGGCGTCCGGCCGGGGCGCGCCCCCTTCGACCGTAGCTGGCACGATGGAGGCCACGCGATCCGATCCGGCGCGTATCCACTGCAAGGAAGTGACTCCGGTGGCGTCTCCTACCACGATTGTTCTGTTCCATTCGGCGTACGGCCTGCGGCCGGCCGTCCACGCCGCGGCCGAGCGGCTGCGCGGTGCCGGGTACGAGGTGCACGTCCCCGACCTCTACGAGGGGCGTACGGCGGAGACCGTCGAGGACGGGATGGCGATCAAGGAGGAGATCGGCCGCGAGGAGCTGCTCCGCCGCGCGATCACCGCGGCGGCGCCGCTGTCGGAGCGGGGGCTGGTGTACGCCGGGTTCTCGCTGGGCGGGTCGATCGCGCAGAACCTCGCGCTGGGGGACGAACGGGCGCGGGGGCTGCTGCTCTTCCACGGGACGTCGGACCTGGCGGACGACGCGTCGGTGGACGAACTGCCGGTGCAGCTGCATGTCGCGGATCCGGATCCGTTCGAGCCGCACGACTGGCTGAACGCGTGGTACCTGCGGATGGGGCGGGCGGGGGCGGATGTGGAGGTGCACCGGTATGGGGGTGCGGGGCATTTGTTCACGGACGAGGGGCTGGCGGATTTTGACGGGGAGGCGGCGGAGAGGGCTTGGAGGGTGGCGTTGGGGTTTTTGGAGGATGTGGCCAGCTGATCGCCGGGGGAGTTTTCCCCTGTCCCACCCCTTTGGGCGAAGCATTCAAGCGCCGGACGGGCTGATCGGCCCGTCCGGTGCCGGACAGTCACCCCACCGGCGACTTCGTCCGTTCCACTCGCTGTGTCCCGGACAGTGTCCGATACGAACGCGCCCACGACGCCGCCGACTTCCGGTCCCGCTTGTCCTTCAGGACGTAGTAGTCCATCTGCGTCCGCTCCGTCGTCACGTCCAGGACGCCGTAGCCGTGGGAGTCCATCCCTGATCTTGCGTGGGTATCCCCGGCTTCAGCCGGGGAGGGAACGCATCCTTGGCCCGGAGCCGGGCAGCGGCGGAGTTCGCCGCGTCTCTTCGGTGACGGTCAGGTAGGCCGCTTCTGGCTCTCGATGTACTGACGGACGGTGCTGAGTGGTGCACCGCCGCACGATCCGGCGAAGTAGGAGCGGGACCAGAACGCGGAGCCCAGTCCGATGCGGTTGATGCGGTCTGTGTACTCGGCGCGCAGATAGCGGGAGCTGACGCCCTTCAAGCTGTTGATCAGTTTGGACAGGGCCACCTTCGGTGGGTAGCGCACGAGCAGGTGGACGTGGTCGCGTTCGCCGTTGAACTCCTTCAGCTCCGTCTCGAAGCTGCCGCACACCTCCCGCATGATCTCCTCGCACCGTTTCAGCATGGCGTCATCGAAGACGTCCTTGCGGTACTTGGTGACAAACACCAAGTGTGCGTGGAGGTTGTAGGATACGTGGCGGCCGGTGCGGATATCGGGGTTTGTTTCCCAGCGCGGTGACATACGCCAAGGGTAGTATGCTCAGGCGAGCCGGCGTGGGAAGGGGGTGGGCCGGATGATCCGTGCGTACAAGTTCCTCATGCGGCCCACCGTGGGCCAGGCGGCAGCACTCGGCGAGATGCTGCGTGATCACTGTTCGCTCTACAACGGGGCGTTGCAGGAACGCCGCGACGCCTACCGGCACACCTCCAGGACCTCGGTCAAGTACGGGCATCAGTCCGCCCAGCTCAAGGAGATCCGGGCCTTCGACCCGGACCGTCAAGGCCGCTGGTCGTTCTCGTCCCAGCAGGCGACCTTGCGCCGCCTGGACAAGGCGTTCGCCGCGTTCTTCCGGCGCGTGAAGGCCGGCGAGAAGCCGGGCTACCCCAGGTTCCGGGGCGTGAACTGGTTCGACACGGTGGACTTCCCCAGGAACGGTGACGGCTGCCGCTGGGACTCCACTCCGCACGACCCCGTCACCCGCGTCCGCCTCCAGGGCGTCGGTCACGTCAAGGTCAACCAGCACCGGCCCGTGGTCGGCAAGGTCAAGACCGTGTCCGTCAAGCGCGAAGGCCGACGCTGGTACGTCATCCTGACCGCCGAACAGACCGAGCCCGAACCGCTGCCCGCGACCGGCAGCGTGGTCGGCATCGACATGGGCATAGTCAACTTCCTCGCCACCTCCAACGGCGAATTCGTCCCCAGCCCACGTCACGGCCGGAAGGCCGCCGCGAAGCTCGAAGCCGCACAGCGGGCCCTCGCCCGCTTCCCCCGCGTCCGCCGGGACAAGCGCACCAAGAACCACCAGTGCGCCGTCCAGCGCGTTGCCGACCTGCACCGCAAGGTCCGCCGCCAACGCCTCGACCACGCCCACAAGACCGCCCTTGACCTCGTTCGTGAGCACGACTTCATCGCGCACGAAGACCTCAAGATCCGCAACATGGTCAAGGCCCCCGCACCCAAGCCCGACCCCGAACAGCCAGGCAGCTTCCTGCCCAACGGGGCCGCGGCGAAGGCCGGACTCAACCACTCGATCTCGGACGCCGGATGGGGGGTGTTCCTGACGATCCTGCACGCCAAGGCTGAAAGTGCCGGACGGGAAGTGATCGCCGTGGACCCCCGCAACACCTCCCGGACCTGCCCCGCATGCGGGCACGTCGCAGCGGAGAACCGGCCCACCCAGGAGAAGTTCCACTGCGTCTCGTGCGGCCACAGCACGCACGCGGACACGGTGGGCGCTGTGAACGTTCTACGGGCCGGGCTGGTCCGTCGCGACGCCAACCCGGCATAGCGAGAAGCCCCCGGCTTCAGCCGGGGGAGGAGTCACGTCGACCCACTTCACGTGCCGGTTCGCGGCCTTGATGGCGGTGGCGGCCGGGAGGGCGTGCAGTGTGTCGTCGAGGTTATCGGCGGTCACCGAGGTGACGACGAACTCGGTGGCCACTGAACGCGACAGCGGGTACGTCGCGGCCTTCGCTGGGACGTCGTTGGCCCAGGCCATGTGGATGTCCCCGGTCAGGAAGACCGTGTTGCGGATGCCCGGCCGGTGAGGTGTCCCAGCAGTTCGTGCCGGTCGTGCGTATAGCCGTCCCATTGGTCGGAGTTGACGGTGATGCCGTCCCCGGGTAGGCCCAGCAGTTTGGCGAGCGGACGGAGGAGGTTGGCCGGCATGGCGCCGAAGGCGACGGGTGCCATCATCACGGGGTTGCCGACGAGCCGCCAGGTGGTGTCTGAGGCGGCCAGGCCTGCCTTGAGCCAGTCCAGTTGGGCCCGTCCGGTGAGGGGGCGGGAGGCGTCGTCCACCGCGCCGCTGCCCGACTTCACCTGCTGTGAGCGGTAGGAGCGCAGGTCCAGCAGGTGCAGGTCGGCCAGGCGGCCGAAGCGCAGGTGGCGGTGGGTGGTGCCGACGACGGAGGGGCGGACGGGCATCCACTCGAAGTACGCCTGCTTGGCAGCGGCCATGCGGGCCGTCCAGTCGCCCTCGGCGCCGGGCGTGTGGTTGGTGGCCCCGCCCGGCCACGCGTTGTCGGCGAACTCGTGGTCGTCTCAGATGGCGACCATCGGCAGCGCGTGGTGCAGTGCCTGGAGGTCGGGGTCGGTCTTGTAACGGCCGTGCCGGTCGCGGTAGTCGGCGAGCGTGACGATCTCGTGCTCGGGCTCGTGCTTGCGCACGACGTACTTGGCGGCGGGATACTCGCCGGACCGGTACTCGTAGATGTAGTCGCCCAGGTGCAGCACCGCGTCCAGGTCGCGGCGGGCCGTGAGGTGGCGGTACGCGGAGAAGTGGCCCGACTCCCAGTTGGTGCAGGAGACGACGCCGAAGCGCAGCCCGTCCGGCGTCGCGTCGGGGGCGGGTCGGTCCGCGTGCGGGCGGTGGGGGAGACGGCGCCGTCGGCCGCGAAGCGGTAGAAGTAGCCGGTGGCCGGGCGCAGTCCGCGGACGTCGGCCTTGACGGTGTGGTCGGAGGTGGCCGTCGCGGTGACGGTGCCGGTGGCGGCGATCCGACGGAAGCCGGAGTCCTCGGCCACCTCCCAGGTGACCGTCACATCGGGCCCGCGGCCCGAGCCGGGAGTGGCGTCCGGGGCGGATGTGACGCGCGTCCACAGCAGGACGCCGTCGGGCAACGGGTCGCCGGAGGCGACGCCGTGGAGGAAGACGGGCCGGTCACCGTCGGCTGCGCGGTCCGGGGAGACGCCCAGCAGCGTCGCCGTCGCTGCGGCGGAGGTGACGAGGGTGCGGCGGGATATGGGGAGATTCACGGGCGATTACCTTAACGCTTTGGTAATGCCCGGGTAATGTGGGGGCGGGAGACGGCCGCACAGGTCACCTTCTTGACGCCTGGTCACTTCGCGCCTGTGCAATAGGAGGAGTAGAGAGACGGCCGGACCTGACCTGTTCTGCGCTCACCTCACCATCCTCGGCGATGAATGCAGAGCGTGAAGCTGCCCCCGCCGGAGCCTGGTGGGGGGGCCGGATCCCTGCCGGGTTGCTGGTCGTCCTCACCTGACGGGGGGAGCAGCTGAGGCAGGTGTCTGCTGGGCGTTCGTCACCTCGCGAGGGTGGCCCTCCAGAATCGGTGGATGATATCGCGGTACCGGGTGTGGGAGGGGTGACGTCCGGCGTGGCGGAATACCCAGTCGCGTACTTATTCGAATTCTTCATTGGCTCCGGAGAGGGCTCCGCAGGTGGTGCACTCCAACTCGTGGATGACATTTGGGGCTTCTGACGCCGCTTCGGGGGGCGATGGCCCAGTCAGCGAACCGGATCACGGTGTGTGCGCTCACTTGCCCCACCTCGGTTGGTCGTTCGCGGTCTTCACCTTAGCGCTGAGGGCTTCTTCAAGGGTCGCCGAACGAATCGCGTTTGGCTTGGCGTCCCACTCCAACCCGCCGTGTGGCGGGCGAAGTTGGATGAGATTGCGGTCGCGTTCCATCACTTGTCCGATCTTGTTGCCTCAGCAGGAGTAGTTGAACCCGGGGCCAGTCAACTCCAACATCAAGAGGAATAGTTGGTGCATCCGTGCAGGGCAGATGCCGTCCGGCAGCCCGACAGTCCCTCCGTCAGCACTGAGGTAATCGCTGGCTGGTGGGATGGCTAGGCAGTTTGATCAGGCTGCCGGAACGGATCTGCGAAGTTTTTATCGGCGGCGCGTATCCGGATCCACATGCAAATAGCCCCTTGTGGGTGCCGGCCGGACCGCCTCGGCGTTCTGGGTCGAAAACGCGCCCGGCGGTTCGCGCTCGTGTCTCCGCTGACTCCGCCATTATTATTTTCACCGCAGCGACATGTGAAAGTTGCCTCCAAATTCGCTGGCGGTGTCATTGGCAGGACGTCGTCCATGTCGAAGGTGCCCGGACTAAGGCCAAGCGTCTGGTCGGCCGCAGAGTCGCCGAACTCGAATAGTCAACCGTGATTCCGGCAGAGTTTTGGCTGAAATGAGATCGCCGACATGTCTAGTTGCTCGATAGTGTGTTCGGTGTTGTTGTAGTGGAAATTAAAGCAGGGAGGAAATGTGCGGTCGTCGCTGAGTCGGCGGGCGGTAACCGGTGCTTGTGCTGCACTGCTTGCCGTGGGTATTGGTATCTCGACAGCACCCAGTGCCAGTGCTGATGCCCAGTCCCCTACGGGTGGATGGTGCGCGCCAATAAGCGAGAAGAAAAATGGATGGTACTTCTCTTGGCAGAAGTGGGTTTACAAGCATGACTACAAGTTTGCGAGATGGATCGTAACTAAGCCCAATGGTACGGGCTATACGTGGGATGCTGGCCCTTGCTGACTGATTCCGGGGGCTGGGTGAGCGTGCGTATCAGCTCGCGGAGTTTGATCAGGTGATGTCGCGGGTGGACTGGACTCGGCTTTCGGGTCCAGCCCACCCGCAACGCTTATTGCTTCCCTGTGCTGAATTCTATTTTGCGCTACTTCTTGCGCGGGCCAAATTCGGCGTCGATCACGGCGGTGAACTGCTTCGACATGATCGGAGGGTTCTCCGTGCCCGGCACGGTCAGCTGCTTCTTGTTGTGGACGAGGGCCGGGGTGCCCTTCACGCCGTCTTTGCCCATGAGCTTGCCGAGCTCCAGCGCCCAGCGGTCGAAGATGTGGTCCTTGAGGTTCTTCTCGAAGTCCTTGTTGCCCTTGAGGGCCGGGACCTGCTGGGCGATGTCGAGGAGCTTCTTGTCGTCGGCGAAGGCGTCGTCCGTCTCCTCGGGGTGGTTGCGCTTGGAGTACAGTGCCTCCTTGTAGTCGAGGAACGCTTCGCTGCTGACGTCGAGAGCCGCGCCCAGCGCGCTGACGGCGTTCTTCGAACCCGTGCCCTTGATGGCGGGGTTGTCGTCGAGGAAGTTGGCGATCACGAAACGGACCTTGTAGCGGCCGTCCTTGACGTCCTCGCGGAGCTTCTTGCCCGAATTCTGCTCGAAGGCCGAGCACATCGGGCAGCGCGGGTCCTCGTAGACGGTGAGCGTCTCCTTGGCGTTCTTGTCGCCGATGACGAGCTCGGTGCCGTTCTCGCCCGAGGTGCCGGCCGGCTTCACGAGCGGCTTGCTCGCGGCGGCCTGCCAGGGGCCGTCCTCGGTCTTGTTCATCTGCGTCACGGCGTAGGCGATACCGCCCGCGACGGCGAGGACGACGACGAGGGAGCCCGCGACCAGCAACTGGCGGCGGGTCTTGTCCTTCTTCGCCTGGCGCTCGCGCTCGGCGCGCAGCCGGTCGCGCGCGGCCTGCTTGTTTCTGGGCGTTTGTTGCGGTTGCTCATGATGTCTTCTCCGGGTGGTGTACGGGGGTTGGGGACCTCTTGCTCAGGCGGTGAGCGCCGGAGGAGGTCCGCGCCGTACGACGGAGTGCACGAGCAGGGGAAGCGCGGGCGCGGGGAGAGCGTCGCGCGCGGGGCGCACGATCGCCCCGCCGGGCTGCAGGGCCGCGCCCAGTGCGGCGGCCGCCAGCAGCAGCGGGCGGAACGCGAAGGAGGCCACCGCGCGCAGCAGCCGGGCCACGGCCACCTCGCCGCGGCGCAGCCAGGCGGCGGCCAGCAGGCCGACGGCCACGTGGCCGGCGAGCAGCAGCCAGGGGAGCGCCGAATCCAGCGTCCCCACGGTGTCCCGGCCCGCGGCCATGCGGGCCAACGGGGTGCCGACCTCGCCGCCGCGGCAGACGAGGTCGATGCCCATGGAGCGCAGCGGGCCGGCGACCGGGCCGCCCGCCGCTCCGTAACAGGCGTGCTGACCGGTGGTGAAGACGGTGTCCGCGGCCAGCTCCAGCGGGACCAGCAGCCCGGCTATGTGCCAGAAGCCCCGCTCACGGCCGGCCAGCGCGTAGGCGACCGCGAAGAACGCGGCCGACAGCAGGGCGACGGTGGACACCGGCAGTGGCAGCCGGGTGAGCAGGACGTGGGGAGGCGGCGGAGAGGGTCACGCACAATGCAGGTGAACAGCCCGGCGCGCAGCGCCCGCAACCGAACTCCCGTCCCCCTCATAACCGGGAAGTGTGCCACGACACGCCGTAATTGTCGTGTCAAGATTCGGCATCACTCGGGGGACGGGAGTCCGGTCGCGGACGGATCAGCGCATCACTTGAGCCGGGCGTTCACCGCCGAGGTGAACTGCTCGCCCGTCATCGGCGGGTTCTCGCTCCCCTCGGCCGTCAGCTTCTTGCCGTCCAGCTTGATGGTGGGGTGTGCCGGTGATGTCCTTGTTCTTGTCGAACGCGTCGGACATACTCCAGGGCCCACTTGTCGAAGGTGCCGTCCTTGACGTTCTTCTCGAAGTCCTTGTTGCCCTTGAGGGCCGGGACCTGCTGGGCGATCTTCAGCAGGTAGTCGTCCCTTCGCGAAGTCGTCCTTGGTCTCCTCGGGGTGGTTCTCCTTGGCGTAGAGCGCCTTGTTGTACTCGGCGAACGCCTCCGGGCTGACATTCAGCGCGGCGCCCACGGCGCTGAGGGCGTTCTTGGCGCCGGTGCCGCCCATGTTCCGGTCGAGGAAGGCGCCGATGTGGTACGAGACCTTGAACTTGCCGTCCTTGACGTCCTTGTCGATCGTCGGGCCGACGTTCTGCTCGAAGACGGAGCAGATCGGGCAGCGCATGTCCTGGTAGACCTCCAGGGTGTGCTTGGCCTTCTTGTCGCCGATGACGATCTCGGTGCCGTTCTCGCCGGTCGTGTTGGCCGGCTTGACGAGGGTCTTCTTGGCGGCGGCCGTCCACTCCGCGTTGCTGCCGCTGCCGCCGCCCCAGCTGGGTCACGGCGAAGGCGATGCCGCCCGCGACGGCCAGGACGCCGACGAGCGAGCCGCCGACGACCAGTTGGCGGCGGGTCTTCGCCTTCTTCGCCTCGCGCTCGCGCTCGGCCTTCAGCCGCTCGCGGCGGACTGCTTGTTCTCCCAGGTGTTGCGCTTGCTCATGGTGGTACCGCTCCGTGCTCGATGGGTCTTCCGGGTCAGGCGAGGACGGGCACGGCGGGTGGCCCGCGCCGGACGACGGAGTGGAGCAGCGGTGGCCCGGACGGGGCCGCCGGGCGGCGGACGGGGAGGACGGCCCGGTCCTGCGGGGCCCGGGCCGGCACGGCCCCGAGGGCCGGGAGCAGCGGCCGGAAGGCGGCCGCCGCGGCCGCGAGCAGCAGCCGGACCAGGGCCCGCTCGCCCCGGGCGAGCCAGGCGGCGGCGAGCAGTCCGACGGCGAGGTGGCCGGCGAGCAGCAGCCAGGGCGCGGCGCCCG
>NZ_BAAAXZ010000005.1:0-26121 GCF_039535865.1 Streptomyces thioluteus | reverse complement strand
CACCGAGCTAGCTCCCGACCGTCCATCGTTCGAGAGGCGCACGGAAGCAGCACGCCAACTGCGTGCGCTGCCTGATGTGTATGTCATGCCTCGTGCGTCGTGGCGGACCCAAGCATCGCAGCTTCGTGTGCTGCGACACTGTAGCAGTATGTGAGCATCCCGAGTGAGACGGCCGCGTAGGTGGGCACCGCTCGGCATGTCGTACCGGACACGGTGCAAGAGGCACCCTGCACCGGGCCTGACACAGGCTCCCCGCCAGGAGCTGGAGAGCCGCGACCTGACTTCCACGCGCTCGAGCGCAACGACGGGGGCAGAGAACGGTGCGTGCCGGCCTTGACCAACGGCGATCACGCCACGACCGGGCCGGCGGGCCGAGCGCCTCCGCGGGCCCCGTATCGACCGGTTTTGATCACGGGCTGGTGTGGATCGCGGCGAACCGCCAGCGACCGCCGTCCTGCTGCTCCGCCGATGCAGCACCAGCACGGAGGGGGTCCGCAATAGGAGGGCCCCGCCAGCAGCGCCGGTCCACGGCCAGTCCGTGCGGCAGGCGGCAAGCAGCCGTCGTCCTCGCCGTCCGCCACGCGCACGAAGGTCGACGCGCCCGCGCTGATCAAGGGCTGATCCGCGGCTCGCGACGCGGTAAAGACGACACTTCAAGCCCTGCGTGAAGCGACCAGTACCGCGGTCGACGTCATCTTACGCGCAGCTGACGCGGCGGCTCCGCGGACGACGTCGTGGTGGAACATCCTGGACCTGCGAGGGACAGCCATCGGCATCGTCTGTCTGTGTCCGTGCGAAGGGCGACTCGTAGCGAGAATTTG
The DNA here is from genome assembly GCF_039535865.1 of Streptomyces thioluteus. NCBI lineage: Bacteria > Bacillati > Actinomycetota > Actinomycetes > Kitasatosporales > Streptomycetaceae > Streptomyces > Streptomyces thioluteus. Next base: position 25,300 of record NZ_BAAAXZ010000005.1, on the reverse strand, counting down.
TTTTCTCGTCCGAGACGTCGTCCGCTCTTACGCCGACATCGACCGCGGCGATCTCCAGGTGCAGCGACGCAGGTCTACGGTTTCCGGCGACGCCGGTTCGCCGACCCGTCCCGGCGAGGACGTGGGTGACATATCACTGACGACGGCAAGTTCGCGGGAGACCGGACGGACCCACACGCGACTTCAGCAAGGTGTCCGGCAGCGGCCACGACCCCCAAGAGCGAGGGCCTCGGGTAGGAGGGCTGAGAGCAGCGTGGGCCGAGATACGCATGTGCTCTTCGTCGAGGAAAACCGGGACCCCCGGAAATGTGATCCGCGAAGCGGACGCAGCTCGCCCTCGAACGCGACGGTTTCGTCAGTCACCGCGGTACCGGACGGTGTCTGCTGGCTGGAGGCGGTTCCGGGCCCAGCGCCCGACATCGCTCTGCTGACGTCGATGGTCCCCGGCCCTAGGACGGCGTCAGCCTGTGCCGGCGGATCCGCGACGAGTCCACCGTTCCCATGATCATGCTGTCCGCGCGCGGCGGACAGCATGACGTCCGTGCTCGGCCCTGGAGGCCGGCGCGACGACTACAGTCCACAAGCTCCCTTCGATCGGCTGCCGTGGCTCGGTCGCCCGCAGCCGGGGCCGGTTTGCTGCTGCCCTTCGGCCACGCCGGCGTCGCGGCGGCCGGGGAGGACGCCCCCGAGGCGCTGGAGGCCGGCGGCTAGCTGCGGCTTCCGAGCGACGCTGACGAGGTCGACCCGAAGGCAGGGAGGTCCCGCAAGACCGGCGAAGCACGTGGCCCTGACCCCCACCGAGATGCGGCTGCTGCTGGAGTTCTCGGCGGCCCCCGGCACGGTCCTCTCCCGGGACCGGCTGCTGGAGCGCGTCTGGGACTACGGTTGGGGCGGCGACACCCGCGTCGTCGACGTGCACGTCCAGCGGCTGCGCGGCAAGATCGGCCAGGACCGGATCGAGACGGTCCGCGGCTTCGGCTACAAACTCAGAGGCTGAGCCTCCGTGACGTCCCCCCGCTCCCTCCGACCTCTCCGACCCCTCCGATCATGGTGAAGTTCCGGTCATGGTGAAGTTCACCCTCCGCAGCGGACTGCGCTGGAAGGTCAGCCTCGCCATCGCGGGCGTCGGCGCGCTGGTCGCGGTCGCACTCACGCCTCGTCGTGCACAACGCCGCCCGCGCCTCGATGATCAACAGCAGCCGGGACACGATGGACCAGCGCATCCAGGTCGCCCCAGCGCTACTACCAGACCAGCGGCCGCACCATGCTGCAACGCCAAGGTCGACGATCCCGCGCTGCCCAAGCAGCTGCGGGAGGCCGCCGCCATCGGGCAGCGCGCCACCTTCGTCCAGGACAGCGGCGGCGCCCCGCAGGTGTGGGCCTCGTGCCGCTGGACAACGGCAAGATCCTCTCGATCCACCAGCCGTTCCAGGACCGGCTGAAGATCCTCGACGACCTGGACAAGGCGCTGATCATCGGCTCGATCTCGGTGGTCCTGGGCGGCTGCGCGCTGGGCGTCCTCATCGGCGGCCAGCTCTCCAGCCGGCTCCGCAAGGCGTCCGCCGCCGCCCGCAGGGTCGCCGACGGCGACCGGGGCGTACGGGTCCGCGAGGCGCCATCGGCGGCCGGGTGCGGGACGAGACGGACGACCTGGCACGGGGCCGTGGACGGCATGGCCCAGGCCTCCAGGACCGGCTGGAGGCCGAGCGGCGGGTCACCGCGGACATCGCCCACGAGCTGCGCACGCCCGTCACCGGCCTGCTCACGGCCGCCGAGCTGCTGCCCACCCCGGGCCGCCCGACGGAGCTCGTCCGCGACCGCGCCCAGGCCATGCGGACGCTCGTCGAGGACGTGCTGGAGGTGGCCCGGCTGGACGGCTTCGCGAGCGGGCCGAGATGCAGGAGATCGAACTGGGCGACTTCGTCCGCCGCCGCGTGCGGACGTTCTCACCGGACGCGCGGGTCACTGTGGCCCGCACCGCTTATGTCTCCACCGACCCGCGCCGGCTGGAGCGCATTCCTCGGCAATCTGCTGGCCAACGCGGGCCAAGCACGGCCGGGGGCCCATCGACGTCACCGTCGAGGGACGCGTGCTGCGCGTCCGCGACCCACGGGCCGGGCTTCCCGGAGAACCTGCTGCGCGAGGGCCCGAGCCGGTTCCGGACCGGCAGCGAGGACCAGCGCGGGCAAGGGCGCACGGCCTGGGCCTGACGATCGCGTCCGTCAGGCCCGGGTGCTCGGCGCCCGCCTCAGCTTCCGCAACGCGGACCCCGAGGCGGAGGGCGGGGGCGGGGCGATCGCCGTGCTCTGGCTGCCGGAGTCGTCCCCGACGAGCACGGGGACGTTCCCGATCATCCGAGTCCCGGACTGACCGCCGACGCCTTCTTACAGCTGATCGCCTTACAGCTGATCGCCTTACAGCTGATCGCCTTACAGCTGATCGCCGCGGGCGCCCAGGAAGCCGACCGGCTCGACCGACGTGCCGTAGTCCGGCGTCGTACGGATCTCGAAGTGCAGGTGCGGACCGGACGAGTTGCCGGTGGAGCCCGACAGCCCGATCTGCTGGCCGGCGGTCACGCTCTGGCCGACCTGGACGGCGACGGACGACAGGTGCGCGTACTGCGAGTACGTGTTGTCGTCGTGCTTGATCACGATGGCGTTGCCGTACGCGGCACCGTCGCCGCCGCCGTTGGCGCCCCGCCTTGACGACGACGCCCTTGTGGACGGCCTTCACCGCGGTGCCGTCGGCACGACAAGTCCTGACCACTGTGCTTGTTGGCCCACATGTTTGCCGGAGGCGCCGAAGGGCTGGCCGATGACGTAGCCGTCGACCGGCTTCACCCAGGCGTCGGCGGCGAGGACGGTACGGGCCTGCGAACGGCTGGCCCGCTCCTTGTCCGCGGAAGCCTTCTCCGCGGAGGCCTTCTTCTCCTTCTCCGCGGCCTGCTTCTGCGTCCTCGGCCTGCGCCTTGAGCGAGGCGCCGGACTCGTCCAGCAGCGCGGACATCCCCGACGAGCTCGCTCGGCACGGACTCGGCGGCCAGCGCCACGCCCGCACCCAGTGCCAGCGACGCACCCAGGCCGACGGCCAGAGCGGTGGCGTTTGCGGCGGGTACGGAAGAGCGTGTGCGCTTCGACATAAAGAAAAACCTCCAGGCAGAGAAAGATCCCGACCGCGGGCCGGGATCGCCCTACCTTGATAGCGGCCTTTCCGAGCGGGTCCAAGCGGCCTTTCTACGACGTTCCCTAGTAAACGCCTCATCGGGAATTCCCGACCCGCCCTGCAATTCCCGCGCAGGAATTCCTGCTAACCCGCTTAGTACGTCGGCCCGGCCCTGTGTGGCTTGTCACCGGCGGCGGGACCTCCGCCCCGCCCGGTTCGGGACCAAAGCCCCGCACTTTCACGAGTACGCTCCGGGTCATCACCCGCACACCCACTGTGAGCTGCGAGGACTGATGGCAGACGAATCGTTCTTCGAGGGAATCGAGCTGGCGGAGGCCGTGGAGGCCATCCGCACCGGCCTGACCGGCGCGGCCACGGCCGGCGAGGGCCAGGAGCTGGGCTTCGACGTCGGCGAGATCACGATGGAGTTCGGCATCGAGATGCGCAAGGACGTCCACGGCTCGGGCCGCGTCCGCGCCTGGGTCGTCGAAGCGGGCGCGGACGCCTCCCCGCGGCTCCTCCCGCGCACGCACAAGGTGACCTTCACCCTGACCCCGAAGGACATGCGCACGGGCGGCAGCTGAAGGTGGGCAACCAGCGGGCGGGCGGGATCTCCAACTTCGGTCCGGGCACGGAGTGACCGCCGCGGAGCGGGTCACGGCGGTCCTCGGTGCCCAGCAGGGCAGCGGGGTGCGTGCTGACGCCGAAGCTGATCCTGACCAGCGCACATTTATTGGCGGTACCACCTACGCGATAGCGCCCGGCAACACGGAACCGACCTCCTGCGACGTCCTCTGGTCCGGCACGGACGCATGCGACGCGGCCCTCCTGCGGGCGCGGCGCCCGCTCGTCACCGAGGGCGGGCTGCCGCCCCTCCGCTGGGGCGTCCTCGCCACCCGGGAACCGATACCGGGCTGCCAGGTGCTGGGCTTCCCCGATGTGGCCCAGTGCGACGGGGAGTTGGACACCGCACAGGTGCCGGGCACCCTCGTACCCGGCGCTGCGCGACTACGCGGACGGTGCGTTCCTGCGCACCGACCACCACCCACCGGCCCCGCTCAACGGCGACGCGTCACCCTGGGCAGGGCTGTCCGGCGGGTCCGGTGTTCGCGGGACCACTGCTCGTCGGGGTCGTCGCCGAGGATGCCCGGGGCTGGCAGCACTCGGCGATCGAGGCGGTGCACTGTTCCGGATACTCGGCGCACCGGGCATGACGGCCGCCCTGGAGAAGCACTGGCCCGACGCGCCGGCAGCCGTGACGCTGCACTCCCCGCACGTCGGCGACTTCGCCTACGAGGAGCGGTACGCGAAAGCGGTCAAGGCCCGCTACAGCCAGCTGGAGGTCTTCGGCCTCGACGACCTCGGCGAGCACGAGAAGCGCTGGGACCTCGACACGGCGTACCTCAGTCTGGAGGGCGAATCCGCCAGCGAACGCACGGGCCCGCAGCGCGTGGAGGACCTCCTGGCCACCCGCCCGCGGGTGATCCTGCGCGGCGAGGCGGGCGCCGGCAAGACGACACTGGTGTGGTGGCTGGCCTCGCATGCCGCCTGCCAGTCCCTCCCGGAGAAGCTTTCTGCGCTGAACGGCCTGGTCCCCTTCATCGTCCCCATGCGCCGCCTGGCCGCCCAGGGCATCACCAGCCTGGCACCGCCCCAACTCCCCGGCGTCGCTGGCTTGCTGGAGGACGACCCGCCGAACGGCTGGGCGGGACGCGTGCTGGACGCGGGCCGGGTCCTGCTCCTTGTCGACGGCCTGGACGAACTCCCGCGCGCCGACCGCGCCCCCGCCCGCGCCTGGCTGGACGAACTCCTGCGCCGCTACCCGAAGACCCCGCTGCCTGGTCACGGTCCGCCCCCGCGCCGTCGAGGACGACTGGCTCGACTGGCAGGGCGTCGAGGAGCTTCGCCCTGCTGCCGATGAGCGACGCGGACATCCAGGCATTCGTGAAGCATGGCACGACGCGGCGCGGCTTCGCTACGCCGACGTCGGCAACCTGGAGCAGGAGCTGGCCCGGGAGTTCCGCCGCAACGCAACGCTGCGCGACCTGGCCCCGCACTCCCCTGCTCTGCGCGGTGGATCTGCGCCCTCCATCGCCGCGCAGCGGCCTGCTCCCCCACACGCGATGGTCCCTCTACAAAGGCGGCCCTGGCGATGCTGCTGGGCCAACGCGACGCACACCGTCGCATCGATGCCCCCGAAGGCATCCGGATCGAAGCCGAGGACGCACAGCAGCTCCTGCAACGCATCGCCATCTGGCTCGTCCGCAACGGCCAGACGGAATTGACCCGCAAACAGGCGGTGGCACCAGATCGAATTGGCGATGCGCGGCCTGCGCCATGTCCGCCGGTACGCCGCCGACGCCCTCATGTACCATTTACTGAACCGCAGCGGCCTGCTCCAGGAACGCTCCATGGATTCCATCCAGTTCATCCACCGGACATTCCAGGACTACCTCGCCGCAAAGGAATTCCAGGATTCCGACAGCCTGCCGAACTTCTCCGGCACGCGGTGGACGAACAGGTGCAGGACGTCATCCGGCTCGTCATCGGGCATTGCAGCCGCGGCGAGGTGCGACGGTGTCGTCAAGGGGCTCATCGCCGCCGGGGACACGGCCGAGGACCGGGGAACGCGGTGGGCGTTGCGAACGCTGGCGGCGGAGTGCACGACGAGTGCCCCGGCGTTGGACGACGACGTGCACGACGCGGTCTGGGAGCGGCTCAGGGAACTGGGGCCGCCGAAAGGAGCACAGGAAGTCGATTACCTGTCCTCCTTGGGCCCGGACGTCCTGCGGGCGATCCCCGAACCGAACGGCCTGGACGACCGGGCGGCGAGGCTCTACGCACGCGTCCTCGGCTCCGTCGGCGAGAGCGCGATAACCGCTCCTGCACCGCTATGGGCAGCTCGCTCCGGAAGAAGTCCGCAGAGAAATCGCGGAGGCGTGGGAGGCCATGCCCGTCTCGCGCTTCGCGGACGAAGTCCTTGCCCGGATGCGGCTCGACGACCTTCAAGTGCCCATAACCCGACGGGAACAGTTCCGGCATCTCCCGCGCCTCGGGCCCATCGACTGGGTCCGCTTCGTGGGCGACCACGGCGCACAGGAGATCGGCACGGCCCTGCGCGGGCCGGATCGTGAAGAGCCTCGTCCTGTCCGTCAACGGACAGCTGAGCAGTCTTGAATTCCTGCGTGCTCACCCCGGCCTCAATACCCTGATGCTCGCGGGTTGCCACAACCTGCGCGACATTTCCGTGCTGTCCGACCTCCGGATAACGCGCCCTGGATCTCCTGGCGCATCGGCTGCCCCGGGTGGCTTTGAGCGTCCTTCCGGAACTCCGCGGCCGTCCGCGCGCTGGGCCTCGGCCCCCACGACGACCTCGGTACCGCTCACGGAAGCTCCCGGCTCCGCTCCCCCACGTCGCACGGCTGGCCCTCAGCGGCGGCCGGACCGTGAATTCGACCTCGACGGCATAGGCGCCTGGACGGGCCTTGAGGGTCTGTTCGTCAACGCCGGTCTGGCGGATCCCGAGCGGGGCCTTCGCCCAACTGCGCGGTCTGCCCCTGCTCACCCCACGTGGGACTGCGCGAGGATGTCCTGGGGCACGCCAGGGGCACCGTCGTACCGCTGCCGGGCATTCGGACAGCGAACCTGACGCTCCGGAGCCCGACCATGACGATGCCGGTCCACAAGCTCTTCCCGGGCCTGCGTCGGCTCCACGTCTTCGACAACACCTCGCCATACACAGGCGGGTTGGACCTCGGCATCCTGCACGGCATTCCCGGCCTCCGCGTCGAGGTCGAGAGGGTCGGCACTCGCCCGCACGTGGCGGACGCCAAGCGCTTCGGCGATCGCCTGACCACCACGGTCATGTTGCCGGAATGACAATCGGCCCCGGGCCCGCTCTCGCGGTCCCGGGGCCGATCACCCACTACTGGCTACTGCCTGCGCTCACGCGTCCTCGACAGGTTCGGCCCGGCACCGCCGGCCGCCTGCTCCACCGGCGGAGTGTCCGGCAGAGCCGTCTTCTCCTCACCGCGGAAGGTGAACTTCTTCTCCTCACCCTCACCCTCGGTGCCGACGACCACGATGTGGCCCGGACGCAGCTCACCGAAGAGGATCTTCTCGGACAGGATGTCCTCGATCTCCCGCTGGATGGTGCGGCGCAGCGGCCGCGCACACCAGGATCGGGTCGTAACCCTTCTTCGCGAGCAGCTGCTTCGCGTCCGCGCTGAGCTCGATGCCCATGTCGCGGTCGCGCAGAGACGCTCGTCCACCTTGGCGATCATCAGGTCGACGATCTGGATGATGTCTTCCTGGGACAGCTGGTGGAAGACGACCGTGTCGTCGACACGGTTGAGGAACTCCGGCCGGAAGTGCTGCTTGAGCTCCTCGTTGACCTTGGCCTTCATCCGCTCGTAGCCGGTCTTGACGTCACCCTGCGCCGCGAAGCCCAGGTTGAAGCCCTTGGAGATGTCCCGGGTGCCGAGGTTGGTCGTCATGATGATGACCGTGTTCTTGAAGTCCACGACCCGGCCCTGGAGTCGGTCAGGCGACCGTCCTCCAGGATCTGCAGCAGCGAGTTGAAGATGTCCGGGTGGGCCTTCTCGACCTCGTCGAAGAGGACGACGGAGAACGGCTTGCGGCGGACCTTCTCGGTCAGCTGGCCGCCCTCTTCGTAACCCACGTATCCGGGCGGGGAACCGAAGAGACGCGACACCGTGTGCTTCTCGCTGAACTCCGACATGTCGAGGGAGATCAGCGCGTCCCTCGTCACCGAAGAGGAACTCGGCGAGCGTCTTGGACAGCTCGTCTTACCGACACCCGAGGGGCCGGCGAAGATGAACGATCCGCCCGGACGCTTGGGGTCCTTGAGGCCCGCACGGGTGCGCCGGATGGCCTGGAGAGCGCCTTGATGGCGTCCTTCTGGCCGATGACGCGCTTGTGCAGCTCGTCCTCCATGCGCAGCAGGCGGGAGGACTCCTCCTCCGTCAGCTTGAAGACCGGGATACCGGTGGCCGTGGCCAGGACCTCGGCGATCAGCTCGCCGTCGACCTCGGCGACGACGTCCATGTCGCCGGCCTTCCACTCCTTCTCCCCGCTTGGCCTTGGCGGCCAGCAGCTGCTTCTCCTTGTCGCGGAGGGAGCGGCCTTCTCGAAGTCCTGCGAGTCGATCGCGGACTCCTTCTCGCGGCGCACGTCGGCGATCTTCTCGTCGAACTCGCGGAGGTCGGCGGCGCGGTCATCCGGCGGATGCGCATCCGGGAGCCGGCCTCGTCGATCAGGTCGATCGCCTTGTCCGGGAGGAAGCGGTCGGAGATGTAGCGGTCGGCGAGGGTCGCGGCCTGGACCAGCGCCTCGTCGGTGATGGAGACGCGGTGGTGGGCCTCGTACCGGTCGCGCAGACCTTGAGGATCTCGATCGTGTGCGGCAGCGACGGCTCGGCGACCTGGATGGGCTGGAAGCGGCGCTCGAGGGCCGCGTCCTTCTCCAGGTGCTTGCGGTACTCGTCGAGCGTCGTGGCACCGATGGTCTGGAGCTCGCCACGGGCCAGCATCGGCTTCAGGATCGAAGCGGCGTCGATGGCACCTTCCGCGGCACCCGCACCGACCAGCGTGTGGAGCTCGTCGATGACAGGATGATGTCGCCGCGGGTGCGGATCTCCTTGAGGACCTTCTTCAGGCGCTCCTCGAAGTCACCGCGGTAGCGGGAGCCCGCGACCAGCGCGCCGAGGTCCAGGGTGTAGAGGTGCTTGTCCTTGAGGGTCTCGGGCACCTCGCCCTTGACGATGGCCTGGGCCAGCCCCTCGACACGGCGGTCTTGCCGACGCCGGCTCGCCGATGAGGACCGGGTTGTTCTTGGTGCGGCGGGACAGCACCTGCATGACCCGCTCGATCTCCTTCCTCTCGCGCCCGATGACCGGGTCGAGCTTGGACTCGCGGGCGGCCTGGGTGAGGTGCGCCCGAACTGGTCCAGGACGAGCGAGGTCGAGGGCGTGCCCTCGGCCGGGCCGCGGCGGTGGCGGCCTCCTTGCCCTGGTAGCCGGAGAGCAGCTGGATGACCTGCTGCCGCACCCCGGTTGAGATCGGCGCCCAGCTTCACGAGGACCTGGGCGGCGACGCCCTCGCCCTCGCGGATCAGGCCGAGCAGGATGTGCTCCGTACCGATGTAGTTGTGGCCGAGCTGAAGGGCCTCGCGGAGCGACAGCTCCAGCACCTTCTTCGCACGGGGGGTGAAGGGGATGTGGCCGGACGGGGCCTGCTGGCCCTGGCCGATGATCTCCTCCACCTGCTGGCGGACCGCCTCGAGCGAAATCCCGAGGCTCTCCAGGGCCTTAGCGCGACAACCCTCACCCTCGTGGATCAGGCCCAGGAGATGTGCTCGGTGGCCGATGTAGTTGTGGTTGAGCATCCGGGCTTCTTCCTGAGCCAGGACGACAACCCGCCGCGCACGGTCGGTGAACCTCTCGAACATCGTTAATCGCTCCTCAGAGCGTCAGGCAAGTAAGGGGCGGTCCCCTCCCTGTCCTTCCGCATGCTAGTCCCGCGGGACGGGACAGCTCATTCCAACTGCCGACATCCGTCCGGATCACCCCCGCGTCGACGGGGAAACCTGCTGCCGAACAGCCGACAACTCCTCCAACCCGATGGTGGGAGACGATGTTCCCGCAGGCCAGGCATATACGCTCACCACCACTACTAGCCGATGGCGAACGCACTCCCTGCGCGGCACGGCTCGTCACACCTCGGGATCTTCCCGGCAAATGCCCCCAAAGCCCTGCGGTATCGCCTCTCCCCACGGGGAATGTCCTACCCTCCGGCACGGACACTCCATGCGGCGCGACCCCGCGCACTAGGATCCGCTATGGCGAACACCCTCGCGCCGCCGGAGGCGCCCATGCGCCCCTCAAGCCCTATACGGAGCGTGCCCGGCCCTGGACCGTGCGTAACCTCGGGGACCCGGCACAGTTGCACCGTTCATGACTGCCGTCCTGCCCGGCCCCCGCGCCCCCCTGGACGCCGCGCCGCTGCGCGCCGTTGGTACGAGGACGAGCTGGGGCGGCCCGTCCGTCACGGTCCAGCCCAGCTCGTCCTCGTACCAACGGCGCAGCGGCGCGGCGTCCAGGGGGCGCGGGGGCCGGGCAGGACGGCAGTCATGAACGGTGCAACTGTGCCGGGTCCCCGAGGTTACGCACGGTCCAGGGCCGGGCACGCTCCGTATAGGGCTTGAGGGGCGCATGGGCGCCTCCGGCGGCGCGAGGGTGTTCGCCCATAGCGGAGTGCGCGGGGTCGCGCCGCATGGAGTGTCCGTGCCGGAGGGTAGGACATTCCCCGTGGGGAGAGGCGATACCGCAGGGCTTTGGGGGCATTTGCCGGGAAGATCCCGAGGTGTGACGAGCCGTGCCGCGCAGGGAGTGCGTTCGCCATCGGCGTAGTGGTGGTGAGCGTATATGCCTGGCCTGCGGGAACATCGTCTCCCACCATCGGGTTGGAGGAGTTGTCGGCTGTTCGGCAGCAGGTTTCCCCGTCGACGCGGGGGTGATCCGGACGGATGTCGGCAGTTGGAATGAGCTGTCCCGTCCCGCGGGACTAGCATGCGGAAGGACAGGGAGGGGACCGCCCCCTTACTTGCCTGACCGCTCTGAGGAGCGATTAACGATGTTCGAGAGGTTCACCGACCGTGCGCGGCGGGTTGTCGTCCTGGCTCAGGAAGAAGCCCGGATGCTCAACCACAACTACATCGGCACCGAGCACATCCTCCTGGGCCTGATCCACGAGGGTGAGGGTGTCGCCGCTAAGGCCCTGGAGAGCCTCGGGATTTCGCTCGAGGCGGTCCGCCAGCAGGTGGAGGAGATCATCGGCCAGGGCCAGCAGGCCCCGTCCGGCCACATCCCCTTCACCCCCCGTGCGAAGAAGGTGCTGGAGCTGTCGCTCCGCGAGGCCCTTCAGCTCGGCCACAACTACATCGGTACGGAGCACATCCTGCTCGGCCTGATCCGCGAGGGCGAGGGCGTCGCCGCCCAGGTCCTCGTGAAGCTGGGCGCCGATCTCAACCGGGTGCGGCAGCAGGTCATCCAGCTGCTCTCCGGCTACCAGGGCAAGGAGGCCGCCACCGCCGGCGGCCCGGCCGAGGGCACGCCCTCGACCTCGCTCGTCCTGGACCAGTTCGGGCGCAACCTCACCCAGGCCGCCCGCGAGTCCAAGCTCGACCCGGTCATCGGGCGCGAGAAGGAGATCGAGCGGGTCATGCAGGTGCTGTCCCGCCGCACCAAGAACAACCCGGTCCTCATCGGCGAGCCCGGCGTCGGCAAGACCGCCGTCGTCGAGGGGCTGGCCCAGGCCATCGTCAAGGGCGAGGTGCCCGAGACCCTCAAGGACAAGCACCTCTACACCCTGGACCTCGGCGCGCTGGTCGCGGGCTCCCGCTACCGCGGTGACTTCGAGGAGCGCCTGAAGAAGGTCCTCAAGGAGATCCGCACCCGCGGCGACATCATCCTGTTCATCGACGAGCTCCACACGCTGGTCGGTGCGGGTGCCGCGGAAGGTGCCATCGACGCCGCTTCGATCCTGAAGCCGATGCTGGCCCGTGGCGAGCTCCAGACCATCGGTGCCACGACGCTCGACGAGTACCGCAAGCACCTGGAGAAGGACGCGGCCCTCGAGCGCCGCTTCCAGCCCATCCAGGTCGCCGAGCCGTCGCTGCCGCACACGATCGAGATCCTCAAGGGTCTGCGCGACCGGTACGAGGCCCACCACCGCGTCTCCATCACCGACGAGGCGCTGGTCCAGGCCGCGACCCTCGCCGACCGCTACATCTCCGACCGCTTCCTCCCGGACAAGGCGATCGACCTGATCGACGAGGCCGGCTCCCGGATGCGCATCCGCCGGATGACCGCGCCGCCGGACCTCCGCGAGTTCGACGAGAAGATCGCCGACGTGCGCCGCGAGAAGGAGTCCGCGATCGACTCGCAGGACTTCGAGAAGGCCGCTTCCCTCCGCGACAAGGAGAAGCAGCTGCTGGCCGCCAAGGCCAAGCGGGAGAAGGAGTGGAAGGCCGGCGACATGGACGTCGTCGCCGAGGTCGACGGCGAGCTGATCGCCGAGGTCCTGGCCACGGCCACCGGTATCCCGGTCTTCAAGCTGACGGAGGAGGAGTCCTCCCGCCTGCTGCGCATGGAGGACGAGCTGCACAAGCGCGTCATCGGCCAGAAGGACGCCATCAAGGCGCTCTCCCAGGCCATCCGGCGCACCCGTGCGGGCCTCAAGGACCCCAAGCGTCCGGGCGGATCGTTCATCTTCGCCGGCCCCTCGGGTGTCGGTAAGACCGAGCTGTCCAAGACGCTCGCCGAGTTCCTCTTCGGTGACGAGGACGCGCTGATCTCCCTCGACATGTCGGAGTTCAGCGAGAAGCACACGGTGTCGCGTCTCTTCGGTTCCCCGCCCGGATACGTGGGTTACGAAGAGGGCGGCCAGCTGACCGAGAAGGTCCGCCGCAAGCCGTTCTCCGTCGTCCTCTTCGACGAGGTCGAGAAGGCCCACCCGGACATCTTCAACTCGCTGCTGCAGATCCTGGAGGACGGTCGCCTGACCGACTCCCAGGGCCGGGTCGTGGACTTCAAGAACACGGTCATCATCATGACGACCAACCTCGGCACCCGGGACATCTCCAAGGGCTTCAACCTGGGCTTCGCGGCGCAGGGTGACGTCAAGACCGGCTACGAGCGGATGAAGGCCAAGGTCAACGAGGAGCTCAAGCAGCACTTCCGGCCGGAGTTCCTCAACCGTGTCGACGACACGGTCGTCTTCCACCAGCTGTCCCAGGAAGACATCATCCAGATCGTCGACCTGATGATCGCCAAGGTGGACGAGCGTCTGCGCGACCGCGACATGGGCATCGAGCTCAGCGCGGACGCGAAGCAGCTGCTCGCGAAGAAGGGTTACGACCCGATCCTGGGTGCGCGGCCGCTGCGCCGCACCATCCAGCGGGAGATCGAGGACATCCTGTCCGAGAAGATCCTCTTCGGTGAGCTGCGTCCGGGCCACATCGTGGTCGTCGGCACCGAGGGTGAGGGTGAGGAGAAGAAGTTCACCTTCCGCGGTGAGGAGAAGACGGCTCTGCCGGACACTCCGCCGGTGGAGCAGGCGGCCGGCGGTGCCGGGCCGAACCTGTCGAAGGACGCGTGAGCGCAGGCAGTAGCCAGTAGTGGGTGATCGGCCCCGGGACCGCGAGAGCGGGCCCGGGGCCGATTGTCATTCCGGCAACATGACCGTGGTGGTCAGGCGATCGCCGAAGCGCTTGGCGTCCGCCACGTGCGGGCGAGTGCCGACCCTCTCGACCTCGACGCGGAGGCCGGGAATGCCGTGCAGGATGCCGAGGTCCAACCCGCCTGTGTATGGCGAGGTGTTGTCGAAGACGTGGAGCCGACGCAGGCCCGGGAAGAGCTTGTGGACCGGCATCGTCATGGTCGGGCTCCGGAGCGTCAGGTTCGCTGTCCGAATGCCCGGCAGCGGTACGACGGTGCCCCTGGCGTGCCCCAGGACATCCTCGCGCAGTCCCACGTGGGTGAGCAGGGGCAGACCGCGCAGTTGGGCGAAGGCCCGCTCGGGATCCGCCAGACCGGCGTTGACGAACAGACCCTCAAGGCCCGTCCAGGCGCCTATGCCGTCGAGGTCGAATTCACGGTCCCGGCCGCCGCTGAGGGCCAGCCGTGCGACGTGGGGGAGCGGAGCCGGGAGCTTCCCGTGAGCGGTACCGAGGTCGTCGTGGGGGCCGAGGCCCAGCGCGCGGAGGCCGCGGAGTTCCGGAAGGACGCTCAAAGCCACCCGGGGCAGCCGATGCGCCAGGAGATCCAGGCGCGTTATCCGGAGGTCGGACAGCACGGAAATGTCGCGCAGGTTGTGGCAACCCGCGAGCATCAGGGTATTGAGGCCGGGGTGAGCACGCAGGAATTCAAGACTGCTCAGCTGTCCGTTGACGGACAGGACGAGGCTCTTCACGATCCGGCCGCGCAGGGCCGTGCCGATCTCCTGTGCGCCGTGGTCGCCCACGAAGCGGACCCAGTCGATGGGCCCGAGGCGCGGGAGATGCCGGAACTGTTCCCGTCGGGTTATGGGCACTTGAAGGTCGTCGAGCCGCATCCGGGCAAGGACTTCGTCCGCGAAGCGCGAGACGGGCATGGCCTCCCACGCCTCCGCGATTTCTCTGCGGACTTCTTCCGGAGCGAGCTGCCCATAGCGGTGCAGGAGCGGTATCGCGCTCTCGCCGACGGAGCCGAGGACGCGTGCGTAGAGCCTCGCCGCCCGGTCGTCCAGGCCGTTCGGTTCGGGGATCGCCCGCAGGACGTCCGGGCCCAAGGAGGACAGGTAATCGACTTCCTGTGCTCCTTTCGGCGGCCCCAGTTCCCTGAGCCGCTCCCAGACCGCGTCGTGCACGTCGTCGTCCAACGCCGGGGCACTCGTCGTGCACTCCGCCGCCAGCGTTCGCAACGCCCACCGCGTTCCCCGGTCCTCGGCCGTGTCCCCGGCGGCGATGAGCCCCTTGACGACCCGTCGCACCTCGCCGCGGCTGCAATGCCCGATGACGAGCCGGATGACGTCCTGCACCTGTTCGTCCACCGCGTGCCGGAGAAGTTCGGGCAGGCTGTCGGAATCCTGGAATTCCTTTGCGGCGAGGTAGTCCTGGAATGTCCGGTGGATGAACTGGATGGAATCCATGGAGCGTTCCTGGAGCAGGCCGCTGCGGTTCAGTAAATGGTCCATGAGGGCGTCGGCGGCGTACCGGCGGACATGGCGCAGGCCGCGCATCGCCAATTCGATCTGGTGCACCGCCTGTTTGCGGGTCAATTCCGTCTGGCCGTTGCGGACGAGCCAGATGGCGATGCGTTGCAGGAGCTGCTGTGCGTCCTCGGCTTCGATCCGGATGCCTTCGGGGGCATCGATGCGACGGTGTGCGTCGCGTTGGCCCAGCAGCATCGCCAGGGCCGCCTTGTAGAGGGACCATCGCGTGTGGGGGAGCAGGCCGCTGCGGCGGCGATGGAGGGCGCAGATCACCGCGCAGAGCAGGGGAGTGCGGGCCAGGTCGCGCAGCGTTGCGTTGCGGCGGAACTCCCGGGCCAGCTCCTGCTCCAGGTTGCCGACGTCGGCGTAGCGAAGCCGCGCCGCGTCGTGCCATGCCTTCACGAATGCCTGGATGTCCGCGTCGCTCATCGGCAGCAGGCGAAGCTCCTCGACGCCCTGCCAGTCGAGCCAGTCGTCCTCGACGGCGCGGGGGCGGACCGTGACCAGGCAGCGGGTCTTCGGGTAGCGGCGCAGGAGTTCGTCCAGCCAGGCGCGGGCGGGGGCGCGGTCGGCGCGCGGGAGTTCGTCCAGGCCGTCGACAAGGAGCAGGACCCGGCCCGCGTCCAGCACGCGTCCCGCCCAGCCGTTCGGCGGGTCGTCCTCCAGCAAGCCAGCGACGCCGGGGAGTTGGGGCGGTGCCAGGCTGGTGATGCCCTGGGCGGCCAGGCGGCGCATGGGGACGATGAAGGGGACCAGGCCGTTCAGCGCAGAAAGCTTCTCCGGGAGGGACTGGCAGGCGGCATGCGAGGCCAGCCACCACACCAGTGTCGTCTTGCCGGCGCCCGCCTCGCCGCGCAGGATCACCCGCGGGCGGGTGGCCAGGAGGTCCTCCACGCGCTGCGGGCCCGTGCGTTCGCTGGCGGATTCGCCCTCCAGACTGAGGTACGCCGTGTCGAGGTCCCAGCGCTTCTCGTGCTCGCCGAGGTCGTCGAGGCCGAAGACCTCCAGCTGGCTGTAGCGGGCCTTGACCGCTTTCGCGTACCGCTCCTCGTAGGCGAAGTCGCCGACGTGCGGGGAGTGCAGCGTCACGGCTGCCGGCGCGTCGGGCCAGTGCTTCTCCAGGGCGGCCGTCATGCCCGGTGCGCCGAGTATCCGGAACAGTGGCACCGCCTCGATCGCCGAGTGCTGCCAGCCCCGGGCATCCTCGGCGACGACCCCGACGAGCAGTGGTCCCGCGAACACCGGACCGCCGGACAGCCCTGCCCAGGGTGA
Source organism: Streptomyces thioluteus (assembly GCF_039535865.1). NCBI lineage: Bacteria > Bacillati > Actinomycetota > Actinomycetes > Kitasatosporales > Streptomycetaceae > Streptomyces > Streptomyces thioluteus. Next base: position 9,095 of record NZ_BAAAXZ010000005.1, on the reverse strand, counting down.
CGCGTCGCCGTTGAGCGGGGCCGGTGGGTGGTGGTCGGTGCGCAGGACGCACCGTCCGCGTAGTCGCGCAGCGCCGGGTACGAGGGTGCCCGGCACCTGTGCGGTGTCCAACTCCCCGTCGCACTGGGCCACATCGGGGAAGCCCAGCACCTGGCAGCCCGGTATCGGTTCCCGGGTGGCGAGGACGCCCCAGCGGAGGGGCGGCAGCCCGCCCTCGGTGACGAGCGGGCGCCGCGCCCGCAGGAGGGCCGCGTCGCATGCGTCCGTGCCGGACCAGAGGACGTCGCAGGAGGTCGGTTCCGTGTTGCCGGGCGCTATCGCGTAGGTGGTACCGCCCAATAAATGTGCGCTGGTCAGGATCAGCTTCGGCGTCAGCAGCACCCCGCTGCCCTGCTGGGCACCGAGGACCGCCGTGACCCGCTCCGCGGCGGTCACTCCGTGCCCGGACCGAAGTTGGAGATCCCGCCCGCCCGCTGGTTGCCCACCTTCCAGCTGCCGCCCGTGCGCATGTCCTTCGGGGTCAGGGTGAAGGTCACCTTGTGCGTGCGGGAGGAGCCGCGGGAGGCGTCCGCGCCCGCTTCGACGACCCAGGCGCGGACGCGGCCCGAGCCGTGGACGTCCTTGCGCATCTCGATGCCGAACTCCATCGTGATCTCGCCGACGTCGAAGCCCAGCTCCTGGCCCTCGCCGGCCGTGGCCGCGCCGGTCAGGCCGGTGCGGATGGCCTCCACGGCCTCCGCCAGCTCGATTCCCTCGAAGAACGATTCGTCTGCCATCAGTCCTCGCAGCTCACAGTGGGTGTGCGGGTGATGACCCGGAGCGTACTCGTGAAGTGCGGGGCTTTGGTCCCGAACCGGGCGGGGCGGAGGTCCCGCCGCCGGTGACAAGCCACACAGGGCCGGGCCGACGTACTAAGCGGGTTAGCAGGAATTCCTGCGCGGGAATTGCAGGGCGGGTCGGGAATTCCCGATGAGGCGTTTACTAGGGAACGTCGTAGAAAGGCCGCTTGGACCCGCTCGGAAAGGCCGCTATCAAGGTAGGGCGATCCCGGCCCGCGGTCGGGATCTTTCTCTGCCTGGAGGTTTTTCTTTATGTCGAAGCGCACCGCTTTCCGTACCCGCCGCAACGCCACCGCTCTGGCCGTCGGCCTGGGTGCGTCGCTGGCACTGGGTGCGGGCGTGGCGCTGGCCGCCGAGTCCGTGCCGAGCGAGCTCGTCGGGATGTCCGCGCTGCTGGACGAGTCCGGCGCCTCGCTCAAGGCGCAGGCCGAGACGCAGAAGCAGGCCGCGGAGAAGGAGAAGAAGGCCTCCGCGGAGAAGGCTTCCGCGGACAAGGAGCGGGCCAGCCGTTCGCAGGCCCGTACCGTCCTCGCCGCCGACGCCTGGGTGAAGCCGGTCGACGGCTACGTCATCGGCCAGCCCTTCGGCGCCTCCGGCAACATGTGGGCCAACAAGCACAGTGGTCAGGACTTGGTCGTGCCGACCGGCACCGCGGTGAAGGCCGTCCACAAGGGCGTCGTCGTCAAGGCGGGCGCCAACGGCGGCGGCGACGGTGCCGCGTACGGCAACGCCATCGTGATCAAGCACGACGACAACACGTACTCGCAGTACGCGCACCTGTCGTCCGTCGCCGTCCAGGTCGGCCAGAGCGTGACCGCCGGCCAGCAGATCGGGCTGTCGGGCTCCACCGGCAACTCGTCCGGTCCGCACCTGCACTTCGAGATCCGTACGACGCCGGACTACGGCACGTCGGTCGAGCCGGTCGGCTTCCTGGGCGCCCGCGGCGATCAGCTGTAAGGCGATCAGCTGTAAGGCGATCAGCTGTAAGGCGATCAGCTGTAAGAAGGCGGTCGGCGGTCAGTCCGGGACTCGGATGATCGGGAACGTCCCCGTGCTCGTCGGGGACGACTCCGGCAGCCAGAGCACGGCGATCGCCCCGCCCCCGCCCTCCGCCTCGGGGTCCGCGTTGCGGAAGCTGAGGCGGGCGCCGAGCACCCGGGCCTGACCGGACGCGATCGTCAGGCCCAGGCCGTGGCCCTTGCCCGCGCGGTCCTCGCTGCCGGTCCGGAACCGGCTCGGGCCCTCGCGCAGCAGGTTCTCCGGGAAGCCCGGCCCGTGGTCGCGGACGCGCAGCACGCGTCCCTCGACGGTGACGTCGATGGGCCCCCGGCCGTGCTTGGCCGCGTTGGCCAGCAGATTGCCGAGAATGCGCTCCAGCCGGCGCGGGTCGGTGGAGACATAAGCGGTGCGGGCCACAGTGACCCGCGCGTCCGGTGAGAACGTCCGCACGCGGCGGCGGACGAAGTCGCCCAGTTCGATCTCCTGCATCTCGGCCCGCTCGGCGAAGCCGTCCAGCCGGGCCACCTCCAGCACGTCCTCGACGAGCGTCCGCATGGCCTGGGCGCGGTCGCGGACGAGCTCCGTCGGGCGGCCCGGGGGCAGCAGCTCGGCGGCCGTGAGCAGGCCGGTGACGGGCGTGCGCAGCTCGTGGGCGATGTCCGCGGTGACCCGCCGCTCGGCCTCCAGCCGGTCCTGGAGGGCCTGGGCCATGCCGTCCACGGCCCGTGCCAGGTCGTCCGTCTCGTCCCGCACCCGGCCGCCGATGGCCTCGCGGACCCGTACGCCCCGGTCGCCGTCGGCGACCCTGCGGGCGGCGGCGGACGCCTTGCGGAGCCGGCTGGAGAGCTGGCCGCCGATGAGGACGCCCAGCGCGCAGCCGCCCAGGACCACCGAGATCGAGCCGATGATCAGCGCCTTGTCCAGGTCGTCGAGGATCTTCAGCCGGTCCTGGAACGGCTGGTGGATCGAGAGGATCTTGCCGTTGTCCAGCGGCACCGAGGCCCACACCTGCGGGGCGCCGCCGCTGTCCTGGACGAAGGTGGCGCGCTGCCCGATGGCGGCGGCCTCCCGCAGCTGCTTGGGCAGCGCGGGATCGTCGACCTTGGCGTGCAGCATGGTGCGGCCGCTGGTCTGGTAGTAGCGCTGGGCGACCTGGATGCGCTGGTCCATCGTGTCCCGGCTGCTGTTGATCATCGAGGCGCGGGCGGCGTTGTGCACGACGAGGCTGAGTGCGACCGCGACCAGCGCGCCGACGCCCGCGATGGCGAGGCTGACCTTCCAGCGCAGTCCGCTGCGGAGGGTGAACTTCACCATGACCGGAACTTCACCATGATCGGAGGGGTCGGAGAGGTCGGAGGGAGCGGGGGGACGTCACGGAGGCTCAGCCTCTGAGTTTGTAGCCGAAGCCGCGGACCGTCTCGATCCGGTCCTGGCCGATCTTGCCGCGCAGCCGCTGGACGTGCACGTCGACGACGCGGGTGTCGCCGCCCCAACCGTAGTCCCAGACGCGCTCCAGCAGCCGGTCCCGGGAGAGGACCGTGCCGGGGGCCGCCGAGAACTCCAGCAGCAGCCGCATCTCGGTGGGGGTCAGGGCCACGTGCTCGCCGTTCTTGCGGACCTCCATGCCCTCGGTGTCGACCTCCAGGTCGCCGAAGCGCAGCAGGCCGCCGGCCTCCAGCGCCTCGGGGGCGTCCCCGCCGGCCGCCGCGCCGCCGGCGTGGCCGAAGCGGCGCAGCACGGCCCGGATGCGGGCGACGAGCACGGCGCCGTCGAAGGGCTTGGTGACGTAGTCGTCGGCGCCGGCCTCCAGGCCGAGCACGACGTCGATGCTGTCCGCGCGCGCGGACAGCATGATCACGGGAACGGTGGACTCGTCGCGGATCCGCCGGCACAGGCTGACGCCGTCCAGGCCGGGGACCATCACGTCCAGCAGAGCGATGTCGGGCCGCTGGGCCCGGAACCGCTCCAGCCCCAGCAGACCGTCCGGTACCGCGGTGACGACGAAACCGTCGCGTTCGAGGGCGAGCTGCGTCGCTTCGCGGATCACATCGTCGTCCTCGACGAAGAGCACATGCGTATCGGCCACGCTGCTCTCAGCCCTCCTATCCCGAGCCCTCGCTCTTGGTGGTCGTGCCGCTGCCGACCTTGCTGAAGTCGGTGTGGGTCCGTCCGGTCTCCCGGAACTTGCCGTCCGTCCAGTGATATGTCACCACGTCCTCGCCGGACGGGTCGGCGACCGGGTCGCCGGAACCGTAGACCTGCGTCGTGACCTGGAGATCGCCGCGGTCGATGTCGGCGTAGACGGGCGACGTCTCGGACGAGAACACATTCTCGTACGAGTCGCCCTTCGCACGGTACACATACGAGCCGATGCCGATGGCGTCCCCGCAGGTCAGGATGTTCACCACGACGTCGTCCCGGGAGCCGCCGGTCAGCTGGCCGTAGATGACGTCGACCGGGTACTGGTCCTTCACGCAGGGCTTGAAGTTCTTCTTCACCGCGTCGCTGATCCGCGGATCCGCCTTGATCAGCGCGGCGGCGTCGACCTTCGTGCGCGTGGCGGACGGCGAGGCCGACGGCTGCTTGCCGCTGCCGACGGACTTGGCCGTGGACCGGGTCTGCGCGGGGCCCTCCTTGCGGACCCCCTCCGTGCTGGTGCTGCATCCGGCGAGCAGCAGGCCGGCGGTCGCGGCGGTCGCCGCGACCACACCACCCGTGATCAACACCGGTCGTACGGGGCCCGCGGAGCGCTCGGCCCGCCCGGCCCGTCGTGCGGTGATCGCCTTGGTCAGGCCGCGCACCGTTCCTGCCCCCGCTCGTTGCGCTCGAGCGCGTGGAAGTCCAGGTCGCGGCTCTCCAGCTCCTGGCGGAGCCTGGCCAGCGCCCGGTGCAGGGTGCTCTTGACCGTTCCGGTCGACATGCCGAGCGCCTCCGCCGTCTCCTCGGTGCTCATCTGCTCCCAGTGTCGCAGCACCACGACGCTGCGCTGCTTGGGTGCCAGGACGCCGAGGATGTCCATCAGCAGCGCACGGTCGGCGTGCTGCTCCGTGCCGTCCTCGACGCTGGCGTCGGGGAGCTGCTCGGTGGGCACCTCGTCGAGCTTGCGGGCGCGCCACCACTCCGTACGAGTGTTGATCATGACACGGCGGAGGTAGGCGTCGGCAAGCGACTTGTCGGCTATGCCGTCCCACCGGCCGTAGGTGCGGACCAGGGCGGTCTGGAGCAGGTCCTGGGCGTCGATGGGGTCCGGGACGAGACGGCGGGCGCTGCGCAGGAGGGCGTCCTGGCGGTTGCGAACGTACTCTTCGAAGTCCAGAACATTGCCGTCCAGAACCTTGCCGCTGCTGGCCATACTCGCAGCCTCCATTCCGCTTGCGTCCCCGTGCCTGCTGTCCCGTGCCGGGCTCGGTCGTCCAGCACGGAGAGGACGCTACGGAGGAGCTGTTGCGACGTGATGTGCAGCAGCCCTGCGGCTGGAACACAGCTGTCCATAGGTTGTGTAACAGCAGGGGAGAAAGAGCGGCTCTGTCCGGTTCGGAGGTGTGCCGCTAGGTGAGCGGGAGCCGGTAGGAGGCGCCCTCCAGGGGCTCCACGAGGCCGTCCGCCACGAGTCCGTCCAGGGCCCGGGCGCGCTGTACGGGTTCGTCCCACACGGCGTCCAGCGCCGCCTGCGGCACCGGGCCGTGCGCCTCGCGCAGCACGGCCAGCAGCTTGCCGCGGACCTGCCGGTCCGTGCCCGCGTACGTCTGGCCGCGGCGCGGCGGTCCGTCGTGGGCGGGAGAGCCGGCCGCCCGCCAGGCGCAGTGCGCGGCGATCGGGCAGCGGCCGCACTCGGGCGCGCGGGCCGTGCAGACCAGCGCGCCCAGCTCCATGGTCGCCGCCGCCCAGCGGGCGGCCACCGGCTCCGCGTCGGGCAGCAGCTCGCGGGCGAGCCGGCGCTCGGCCGCGGTGGTGGCGTTCGGCGGGTACTGGACGCCGGTGACGGCGCGGGCCAGGACCCGGCGGACGTTGGTGTCCAGGACGGCGTGGCGCTGCCCGTACGCGAACGACGCGACGGCCGCCGCCGTGTACTCGCCCACGCCCGGGAGGGCGAGGAGCTCGGCGTGGTCGGTGGGGACCTCGCCGCCGTGCCGCTCGGCGATCGCCGCCGCGGCGGCGTGCAGGCGCAGGGCGCGGCGCGGGTAGCCGAGCCGGCCCCAGGCGCGGACGGCCTCGCCCGGCGGCTCGGCGGCCAGGTCGGCCGGCCGCGGCCAGCGGGCCAGCCACTGCTCGTACATCGGCAGGACCCGGCTGACCGGCGTCTGCTGGAGCATGAACTCGCTGACCATCACGCCCCAGGGGCCCGCTTCCGGGTGCCGCCAGGGGAGGTCGCGGGCGTTCGCGTCGAACCAGGCGATGACGGGGGTGTGCAGCGCGTGGGTCCGGGCCTGGGCCGTTGTGGACGGGGCGGGCGTCGTAGTCATGGCACCGCCGATCCTACGGGCCCGGGTGGGCCTCCCGTACGGGTGAAGCGTTGGCCGACGCCCGTCTCCGCGCGCCGCCGCCCACGACGATGGGCGCGTGGAAGGCCGCCGTGAAACCCCGCCCCTGGTCCGCTGCCGGGCCTGCGCGCATCCCCTGTGGTGGGACATGACCCCCGTGCCCGGTCTGGCGCCGGGCTGGTACTGCTCGTCCTGCAAACACCCGCCCGAGCGGTACCGGAACACGGCGGCCGCGGCGCCGGTGTGCCCGGAGGGGTGTGCGAGCGCGATCGTGGAGACGGGTGGGGGTGGGGAGCGGCGGTTTGTGTGCCACCGGGCGTGAGGGGCCCCTGGCCCGCCCTTTCACCGTTTCCCGCAGGGGCTGCGCCCCTGCGCCACCCCACCGGGGGCTTCGCCCCCTGGACCCCTGAAACCGCGCTCCGCGCGGTTGTCCTCAAGCGCCGGACGGGCTGAAAACCACCCCACCGCAGCGCGACCCGGCCCCCCGAGGTGGAATGGGAGGCATGAACGGGACCACGGACAACCGGCCGTCCGAAGAGATCCGCGCCGCGCTCGACGCGCACAGCACGGTCACCCTCGCCTACACCGACGCCGACGGCCCGCAGGCCTGCGCGGTGTTCTACGCGGTCGTGGACGCCGGCCGCGGACCAACCGGCGGACTTTCGCTGGTGTTTGTCACCTCCGCCGGCACCCGGCACGGCCGCGCCCTCCTCCCCGGCGGCGTGCCGGTCGCCTTCACCGCCCAGCGCGACGGCCAGGAATGGACCGAGCTCACCGGCATCCAGGGCCGGGGCACCTGCCGTCGGCTCGACGGGGCCGAGCGCGAGGCGGCCCTGGCGGCGTACCTCTCCCGCTTCCCGTACGTGGAGCGGTCCGAGCGGCTGCGGCAGGCGATGGAGCGCGCCGATCTGTGGGAGCTGAGCCCGCGTTGGCTCCGACTCGTCGACAACGGGCGGGGGTTCGGGCACAAGAGCGAGTGGCACGCTTCCGCGCCGCCCGTCGCCAACGCGTCTGAAAGGCAGTGAAATTTGCGGGGCCAAACGGCATGGAGCCCGCCGTCACCGGGCAGATGATGAGAAAACTAGGCACTCATACGGCGGGTACGGGGTGGAGCCCGGCGGGATCTCTCGTAGAGTTTTCGCGTGGGATCACTGCGCAATCCGATCGGGCCGCTTCCCTCGTCCATCTACTGGCGACGGAGGGGAGTTGCGCTTGCCGTGCTCGGCCTCGCCGCCGTATTGGCGGTGTGGCTGCTCAGCCTCGGCGGTGAGGACACGTCGTCCGACGCCAAGAACGGCGGCCCCGGCAGCGGGGACTCGGGGGGTGCCACCATCACACCCGGTCCGACGCCTTCCGGGCCGCACTACACCCAACGGCCGGGCGGCCGCGACGAGTCGGGGACCGGCGACGACGGCGGCTCCGGCGGTTCGGGAACCGCGGGCCAGGGCAGCGTCGGCGGCCTGGGCAGCGTGGGCGGTGGCACCGGCGGCGGGTCCGGAGGTTCCGGGGGCGCGGCGGGCTCCGGCGGTACGGGCGGCGGCTCCGGTGCCGGTCCGGCCGCGGGGGTGCTCGGCGCGGGGACCGGCACGGTCCTGGCCCATGGCACCAAGGTCCCTGACTGTGCGTCAGGCGCGGTCCGGGTGGCCGTGCGCAGCGTCAAGTCCGCCTACAAGCCGGGCGAGCGGCCGAAGTTCGAGATCGTCGTCAGGAACTCCGGCGGCAGCTCCTGCAAGGTCAACCTCGGTTCGCCGGCCGCCTTCCTGAAGATCACCGATCCTTCGGGCGGGCAGCACGTGTGGGCGTCCGACGACTGTCCGCGCGGCCGCGGCGACGTCCTCGTCGAGGTGCCGGCCGTCGGCGAGACCAAGCGCACCCTCGAGTGGGACCGCGCCCGCAGCGCCCCGCAGTGCGCCACCGCGAACGCGGGCGGCGCGGCCCGGGCCGGGGCGTACCGGGTCGAGGTGAAGATCGCGGGAGTCACGGACCGGGCGGAGTTCGCCCTGGACAAGGGCTGACGAAGGACCGGCAGGGGACTGACAGGGGACTGGGAAAAACATACGGAGAGGGGCCCCACCGCGGTGGGGCCCCTCTCCGTATGTTTTCTACGCCTGCCGCGTGACTGCGCGTGCGTGACTACACGTACCGCTCCAGGATGGAGGACTCCGCCAGGCGGGAGAGGCCCTCGCGGACCGAGCGGGCGCGGGCCTCGCCGACGCCGTCCACGGTCTGGAGGTCGTCCACGCTCGCCGCCAGCAGCTTCTGGAGGCCGCCGAAGTGGTCCACCAGCCGCTCGATGATCGCGCCGGGCAGCCGCGGCACCTTGGCCAGCAGCCGGTAACCGCGCGGGGAGACCGCCGAGTCCAGCGTCTCCGGGGAGCCGCTGTAGCCCAGCGCCCGGGCCACGATGGGCAGTTCGAGCAGCTCGCTGTGGGAGAGCGCGTCCAGCTCGGAGAGCGCCTCGGCGACCGTGCGGGTGCGCTTGGCGGTCGGCTCGGGCACGTAGTCCCGGACGACCAGGTCGCGCTCCGGCTCCACGCCGGCGATCAACTCGTCCAGCTGGAGCGAGAGGAGACGGCCGTCGGTGCCCAGCTCGACCACGTACTCCGCGATCTCCGTGGCGATGCGGCGGACCATCTCCAGGCGCTGCGAGACCGCCGTCACGTCCCGGACGGTGACCAGGTCCTCGATCTCCAGGGCGGAGAGCGTGCCCGCGACCTCGTCCAGCCGCAGCTTGTAGCGCTCCAGGGTGGCCAGGGCCTGGTTGGCGCGGGAGAGG